>NZ_JBHTDD010000011.1:0-193515 GCF_042666615.1 Plantactinospora sp. GCM10030261 | reverse complement strand
TCAGCCGGTAGTAGCCACCACCGGAATCCACGAACTGCCACTGCTGGTTCGCCCCGTTGTTCCGCGTCCACTGGGTGATCCGCGCCCCGTCGTTGGTAGCCGAGGCGTACAGGTCAAGGGCCTTGCCGCTGTTGCGGTTGACCAGCACGTACCAGGCGTTGGTGTCCACCGGTCCCCCCGGGGTGGGCCCGCCCGACCCGGCGTTGAGAGCGTCGAGGACGGCGGTGTAGGCGGGTTTCTTGTTGCCGGAGCGGTCGAACAGCAGGGGGTTGTCCGAGCCGCGCCAGGAGTCGCTGTCGCGGACGCCCCAGGTGGTGATGCCCGTGCATCGGGACACGGCCAGGCAGGCGCGGGTGACCTGGGCGTAGGCGTTGGCCTGGTTGGAGCCTTGGGCGATGTCGAGTTCGGTGATCTGGACGTCGACGCCCAGATCGGCGAAGCGCTGCAGGTTGGCCTGGTAGTCACCGGGCACGGTGGTGCCCAGATGCGATTGGAAGCCGACGCAGTCGATCGGCACGCCGCGGGTTTTGAAGTCGCGGACCATGTTGTAGATGCCTGTGGATTTGGCGTTGATGCCGTCGGTGTTGTAGTCGTTGTAGCACAGGCGGGCGCCGGGGTCGGCGCTGTCTGCGGCGCGGAACGCGGCCTCGATCCAGTCGTTGCCGGTACGTTGCAGGTTGGAGTCGCGGCGACCGCCGCTGCCGCCGTCGGCGAACGCTTCGTTTACCACGTCCCAGGAATGGATCTTCCCGCGGTAGTAGGTGGCGACGCGGGTGACGTGGTTGATGGCGGCGTTGCGCAGGGCGGAGCCGGAGAGGTTCTGCGCCCAGCCGGGTTGTTGCGCGTGCCAGAGCAGGGTGTGCCCGCGCACCGACATGCCCTGGCTTCGGGCGTGGTTGACGATGCGGTCGGCGTTGCCGAAGGTGAAGTTGTTTTGTTGGGGTTCGGTGGCGTCCCACTTCATCTCGTTTTCGGCGACGACCGAGTTGAACTCGCGGTTGAGGATGGTGACGTACTGGCTGTCGCCGAGTTTCCCGGCGGCGACCGCGGCACCGAAGTAACGGCCCTTCTCGGCCGCGGAGGTACCCAACGTCGTCCCGGCACTCGCCGGGCTGGTGAGCACCACCGCCAGACCGGCGGTTAGCAGGCCGGCCGCCAGTAGGGCGATGATCAGGTGCATCAGCTGGGTCCGGTGGGTCCGTACGGGTGGTCCACTCGAACGGATCAGGTCGGTCATGACGGCGCGCCTTTCGGGGGTCGGGGGCCGGGGCGGCGTCACGCACCGCGACCACGGTCCGGCGGGAGGGTGGACGACTCGGCGTCCGACGTGGAGCGATCAACGCCGGCACGCCCAGCCGGCGTTCTGTTAGCGATCACATGCCCTAAACCTGAACCGACATCACCTAGCTGGCTCCTGTTTTGAGAACGTTAACATCGATGCGCGCAAGTTTGCTAGGTTGCTTCACCGGGCCGCTCTTGAGTCCATCGAGATCGCTGTGGGATTCTTCGATGGGACGCCACACGAGAGGCACACCGCCGTCACAGGGCACCCCGGCAGCCGACAGGGCCATCCGGGGGACGGCGACGAGCCAGGAGTTCCGTCCGTCCACTGAGCCCGCCCCATCGCCTCGCACCGACTGTCTGGCACCACCGCGCCGGTGCCGGCTGGGCGTCTCTCAATATCCGAAGGAACCGATCATGAGGAGTCCCACCCGACCCGCGTCCCCCCGATCGCGCCCACGCCCAGCCCGTCACACCGCGTTCGCGGCCGTCCTGCTGCTCGCCGCCGGGACGATCACCGCCACCAACGCGCCGAGCGTCCAGGCGGCGGCGGCCCCCGTCACCGTGACCGTCAACGCCAGGGCCGGCCTCGCCGGAATGCCGAACACCGCCCTGGGCGTGAACCATGCCATCTGGGACTCGAACCTGGGCACCGACGAGACGTCCGACCTGCTGCGGGCGGCCGGCGTCCAGATGATGCGGTACCCCGGCGGGTCGTACGCCGACATCTACCACTGGGAGAACCACAGCGCGCCCGGCGGGTACGTCGCCCCCGGCACCGACTTCGACACCTTCATGGCCGCGGTCCGCCGGGTGGGCGCGCAGCCGATGATCATCGCCAACTACGGCACCGGCACGCCCGCCGAGGCCGCCGCCTGGGTGCGGTACGCCAACGTCACCAAGGGCTACGGCGCCCGGTACTGGACGGTCGGGAACGAGAACTACGGCAACGGTCACTACGGTTCGGCCTGGGAGGCCGACGACCATCCGGACAAGAGCGCCACCCAGTACGCGAACCTGGTCGTCGAGTACGCCGACGCGATGAAGGCGGTCGACCCGACGATCAAGGTGGGCGCGGTCCTCACCATGCCGGGCAACTGGCCGGACGGCCTGACCGCCGGCACCGACCCGGGTCCGTGGAACCAGACCGTGCTGAGCATCGCCGGCCCGAAGATCGACTTCGTGGACGTGCACTGGTACCCCGGCGGCGACGCCGCCGAATCACTCGCCCGGACCAACCACATCCCCGACGCCGTCCACCTGCTCCGGCAGCAGATCACCCGGTACGCGGGGCAGAATCCCGGACGCATCGGGATCAGCCTCACCGAGCTGAACGTCGGGCAGGGCCAGACCACCCAGCCCGGCGCGTTGTTCCTGGCCGACGCCTACAGCTCCCTGCTGGAGAACGGGGTCTTCACCGTCCAGTGGTGGAACGTGCACAACGGCATCGGCACCGTCTCCGAGGTCGCCGGCCACACCGACTACGGCGACTTCGGACTGCTCTCCAGCGCCACCTGCACCTCGGACGGGACGGTGTGCGAACCACCGCTGAACACCCCGTTCGCGCCGTACCACGGGCTGACGATGATGAGCCTGTTCGCCCGCACCGGCGACCAGTTCATCCGCGCCGGCACCGACGAGCCCCTGGTCACCGCGCACGCGGCCCGCCGGGCCAACGGTGACGTCGCGGTACTGCTGGTCAACAAGGACCCGGACAACGCGCACCCGGTCACCATCGACTACGCCGGGTTCGCCCCGTCGGCCGCCGCGCCCACCGTGCACTCCCTCACCAACGGCGCCACCGGCATCGCCACCGACTCCAGCGGCAGCGCGACCAGCCGGACGCTGCCGGCGTACTCGCTGACCACGCTTGTGGTGCGGCCCGCCGGGGCGGTCGGTGACCGGATCCCGGCGCCGGCCTTCCCGACCGCCAGCGCCGTCACCGACCGGAGCGCGACCATCTCCTGGGCCCCGCCGCCGCCGAGCGCCGGAAGTCCGGTCAAGTACGAGGTGTACCGGCAGAACGGGGCGGTCAGCGAGCAGCTCGGCGAGACGACCGGCTCGTCGTTCACCGCGCACAACCTCACCCCGGGCACCCGGTACACCGTCAACGTGCTGGCCCGCGACCTGGCCGGGCGGACCTCCTGGTCCTCGGCACCGGTCAGCTTCGTCACCGGCAGCCCCGCGACGAGCACCTGTAGCGTCCGGTTCAGCACCGCCTCGGACTGGGGCAACGGCTACATCGGCACGGTCGAGATAACCAACAACGGGCCGGATCCCATCGACGGCTGGACGCTCACCTACGCCTGGCCGACCACCTGGCAACAGGTCAGCAGCGGCTGGAACGGCACCTGGACCCAGACGGGCACCGCCGTCAAGGTCACCAGCACGGCGGACAACGGCCGGCTCGCCGCCGACGGAGGGAGCACGAGCGCCGGCTTCGTCGGCGCGTACAGCGGCCCGAACGTCCTGCCCTCGGTGTTCCGCCTGAACGGCACGGTCTGCACGACACTCTGAGCCGCCGCCCTCTGATCAACTCGGGTTGCGGGATGTCGCGGGGTCACGGTCACGCCGATCCCCCGACATCCCGCAACCGGAGTGGATCAAAGGCGTAACGGTCAGAACCGTCCGGGGTCGGTGGCCAGGTCGCGGAACCGGGCGCGCGGGTCGGTGACCAGCCGCCGGGCGGACAGGTCGAGCAGCCCGGCCACCCCGGTCAGCGTCGCCACCTGCCCGCCGTCCGGGCGGCGGTAGTCCTGCTCGATCCGGAACGTCTTGCCCGCACCCCAGTGGAACTCGCAGGAAACGTCGACCTCGTCCCCGCCGCGCAGCTCGCTCAGATACCGCACGGTGACCTCCAGGGCGACCGGGCCGACCCCCGAGGCGAGCAGCCGATCCTGGGTGATGCCGGCGGCACGCAGGAACTCCCACCTGGCATGTTCGGCGTACTGGAGATAGACGGCCTGGTTCAGGTGGCCCTGGGTGTCGAGCTCGTAGCCGCGGACGGTGACGCGTACCCGGAACGGATCGTCCATGCCCGGAGCCTAACGACGCACCGTAACGCACGGCGGTGCCGGGCCGCGTGGCGCGACCCGGCACCGCCGTTCCCGGAGACCGGTCAGAGCATCCACCGGTTCTTCTGCACGAAGGGCAGCCTCGCCCAGACCCGCCCGAGACCCCAGGTCTGGCCGGCGTACGCCGTGGCCAGCACGACAAGCACCACCGCGTACAGGATGTGGTAGTCGACAAGCGGGTTGGTCGATCCAGACGGCTCACCGGCCTCGGTGAACCGGGCGAGGGGAAACTCGGCCAGCCACATCAACACCATCATCAGGGCACCCGATCCGGCCGCCACCCGCAGCCCGATCCCCAGGATCAGGGCGACGCCGACGCCGGCCAGTCCGGCCATGAACAGCAGATCTGCCCACCAGGCACCGGCGATGCCGTGTGCCATCGACTGGAACGGTCCCACCGCCACGTGCGACAGGAAACCCTTTGTCGGCGAGCCTCCGTTGATCCAGGCCCGCGCCGCCGGGGTGGCGTAGCCCAGACCGAACAGCTTGTCCAGGAACGCCCACAGGAACACGAAGCCGGTCGCGATCCGCAACACCGCCAACGCCCGCGCGGCCGTGGTGGTGAGCAGGTGACCGGGAGACGCGGCGTACTCCAAGCCGTGCGCCGCCTTGCCGGGGGTGGTGTTGGTGGTCATCGTTGCCTCCGGGACTTGATGTCCTTCTCTCTGACACCATCAGCGTCGCGCTACCACCCCGTCCGGCACCCGGGCCGAAACAACCCACCCGTCGGGACCAAGGTCCCGACCCCGGTCAGCGGAGGTAGATGTTCGGCGTGGGCTCCGTCCCCATGCCGTCGCCGATGAAGAAGCTCGGGTGCGGCGGCTGGTTGTAGGCGGTGTTCTGCCAGGCGACGGCGACCCGGTACTGCGCGTCGTGCATCAGCGTGTGGATCCGGGTGCTGGTCGGCGTCGGGGTGCTGTAGATCCGCAACGCCCGGCTGTCGGTGGTGGGCCAGACGACCTCCTCCCGCCAGTCGCCGAACAGGTCGGCCGACAGCGACGGGGTGGCCTTCGTCCCGTTGATCGAGGTGACCCCGCTGCCGGTGAGCAGGCGGGTCTCGCCGCCAGTGCCGTACTTGTCGATCTGGGTGCGGTCGAGCAGTTCGCGCACCGGGTCGCCGTCCCACCAGGCGAGGAAGTTCGTCGAGGAGGGCTTGCGGCCGACGTTCTGACCCCGGGTGTTGGCGAGGCCGGAAACGGCGGCCGACCACGACTCGGCGCCGGGACTGCCGGCCCAGATGTCGGCGGAGACACCGCGGCCGTTGTCCCCGCCGGGTGCCGTCTGCCACAGAATCTGCCCGGTACGGGCGTCGGCGAACCACGAACTGGGCTTGCTCGCGTCCTCGTCGACCTTGAAGACCTCCAGTCCGGCCCGGCCGGGGTCCAGGTCACCGACGTGCAGCGCGTCGCCGTGCCCCAGGCCGGTCGAGTAGAGCAGCCGGCCGTTGTCGTCGATGGTGGCCGCACCGTACACGATCTCCTGCCGGCCGTCGTTGTCGACGTCGGCGACCGACAGGCTGTGGTTGCCCTGGCCGGCGGCGGCTTCGTTGCCCGAGGCGTTGGAGTCGAACGTCCACCGCTTGGTAAGGGTGCCGTTGCGGAAGTCCCAGGCCGCGATGACCGCCCGGGTGTAGTAGCCGCGCGCCATGATCAGCGACGGCCGCTGCCCGTCCAGGTACGCGGTGCCGGCGAGGAACCGGTCGACCCGGTTGCCGTACGAGTCGCCCCAGGACGACACGGTGCCGCGCGGCGGGTCGTAGTTGACTGTGGACAGGGCCGCGCCGGTGCGACCGTCGAACATGGTGAGGAACTCGGGGCCGGACAGGACGTACCCGCTGGAGTTGCGGTGGTCCGCCGACGCGTTGCCGATGACCTGGCCGGTACCGGATCGGCTGCCGTCGGCGGTCTTCACGGCGACCTCGGCGTCTCCGTCGCCGTCGTAGTCGTACACCTGGAACTGGGTGTAGTGGGCGCCCGCGCGGATGTTGCGGCCGAGGTCGACGCGCCACAGCCGGCTGCCGGTGAGGGTGTACGCGTCGACGAAGACGTTGCCGGTGTGGCCGGACTGCGAGTTGTCCTTGCTGTTCGACGGGTCCCACTTGAGCACGATCTCGTAGCGGCCGTCGCCGTCCAGGTCACCGACGCTGGCATCGTTGGCGGCATAGCTGTAGGACTCGCCACTCGGGGTGCTGCCGCCGGGCGGTGGCTGGATCGGCACGTCGAGGTAGCCACTGCCGAGTTGCAGGGCCGGTGCCGACGCCGGCTGTTCGGCGCCGTTGACCACCGCCCGGACGGTGTAGGTGCTGCCGGCCGCCGCCCCGGCGTCGAGGAGGTTGGTGGCGCCGGTGATCGGGTTGGCGTTCACCTTCGTGCCGCCGCGGTAGACGTTGAACGCCACTCCCGCCGTCTCGGTGCCGAGCAGCCTCCAGGAGACCAGGTTGCCGCTGCCGGAGCGGACGCTGACCAGGCCCCGGTCCAGGTCCTCCACCTGCTTGGCGCCGGCCGGCGGCGGTTCGTTCGGTGGCGGTGAGGTGACCGTCGGGGTCGGGGTGGGTGGCTCGCTTGTCGGTGTCGTGTCACCGGTGCAGGTCGTCCCGTTGAGCGCGAAACTCGCGGGAGGCGGGTTGCTGGCGTCATTCCAGCCGGCGTTGAAGCCGAACGACGTGCTGGCGCCGGTGCCGAGCGTGCCGTTCCAGGCGGCGTTGCGGGCGGTCACCTGGGCACCGGACTGGGTGACGGTGGCGTTCCAGGCCGAGGTGACCTGTTGTCCGGCGGTGTAGGACCAGGTGAGGGTCCATCCGTTGACCGGGTCGCCGAGGTTGGTGACGGTGACGTTGGCGCCGAAGCCGCCACCCCACTGGCTGGAGACCTGGTAGTCGACCCGGCAACCGGCGGCGTCCGCCGTGGCGGCCACCGCGGTGACAACACCGGCGGCGAGGATCGTCGCGGTGGTGCCGGCGAGGAGGGCGATGTGTCTGGGCACGTAGTGCATGAGTCTCTCCGATCGGTAAACGCTTACCTCGCGACCCGGAGGAGCCCGGGTCGGTCGGCAAGAGGTGGGGAGCTGCCCTGACTCCGTCACCGAGATGCCACACCGGCCACCCGAGATATTGATGTTAACCGATAAAGTATCGGACTCGGCCGCTAGGGACCCCATCACCCGGGCAACTACCGCCCGACGAAGTCGGGGCGACCTACTGCTCGTCGCCCCGCCCGGCCGGCGCTGTCAGCGCAACCGCCGGGCGGAGAAACTCGAGGTCGGGTCGGCGATCGCAGCCTGCGCGGCGATCAATTGGAGTTCCCGGGTGCCGGCCGCGACGGTCGCCTCGAAGACGGCGAAGATCGCTGAGGTGGTGCGCTCCAGGGCGGTCTCCGGCGAGCCGGTGGTCGCCAGGTGCGCCAGATACAGCGCGGCTGTGACGTCGCCGCCGCCGTTCGGGCTGATCGGCAGCAACGGCGTGGTGACCGCCCAAGCGCCCTCGTCGGACACGGCGACAACCTCCAGTGAGTCCTCCGGAACACCACTGTGCAGCACACTGGTCACCAGCACGTGCCGCGGTCCCAGGTCGCGTACGACGTCGACGGCCGCCAGCAGCTCGGGCAGCGACGTCGTCGTCCGGCCGGAGAGGAAGTCCAGCTCGAAGTGGTTCGGCGTGACGATGTCGGCGCGCGGCACCACCTGGTCGCGCAGGTACTCGGGGATGCCCGGCTTGACGAACATGCCGCGACCCCGGTCGCCCATCACGGGATCGCAGCAGTAGACGGCCGCCGGGTTGGCCGCCTTCACCTTCTCCACCGCGCCGAGGATCACCGCCCCCATCGCGGGGTCGCCCTGATAGCCCGAGAGCACCGCGTCGACCTCGCCCAGGACGCCACGGTCCTCGATGCCCGCGATCACCTCGGTGACGTCGTTCGGGCTCAGCAGCGGACCGCGCCAGGCGCCGTACCCGGTGTGGTTGGAGAAATGCACCGTCAGCACCGGCCAGACCTCGTGCCCCAGCCGCTGGAGTGGGAAGACGGCGGCGGAGTTCCCGACGTGACCGTAGGCGACCGAGGACTGGATCGACAGGATCTTCACGGGCCCATGGTGGCACCTCCCGACACAGGGCGACACGGTAACCTCGCGCGGGTGAATCGTCGGCTGCTGTTCGGGCTCGTGATCGCACTGATCGTGGTGGTGACCGTGCCGACGGGCGTCGCACTGCTGCGACTCGGCGCCCCGGAGGACGGGCCACGGCCGGGATCCGGCGGCGGCGGCGCGGCCGCGGGCTCCCCCACCTGCGCCGGACGGCCGATCGCCGCGCCCCGGCAGCTTCGCGGCATGTGGCTCACGACGGTCAACAACATCGACTGGCCGAGCCGGCCCGGTCTGCCGGTCGATCAGGTCAAGGCCGAGTATCTCGGCTGGCTCGACCTCGCCCAGCGGCAGCGGCACAACGCGGTGTTCGTGCATGTGCGGCCCAGCGGCGACGCCTTGTGGCCATCGGAGTACGCGCCGTGGTCCGAGTGGCTGACCGGGCGGCGCGACGGGCGTGACCCGGGATGGGATCCGCTGGCCTGGATGGTCGCCGAAACCCACGCCCGCAACCTCGAGTTCCACGCCTGGTTCAACCCGTACCGGGCGAGCCAGCCCGCCACCGTCGGCGGGGCCGGCGCCGACATCGCGAAGCTCGCCCCCGACCATCCGTTGCGTACGCACCGGGACTGGGCGGTCACCCACCCGCCGAAGGCGAAGTCCGCCCGGCTCTACTACGACCCCGGCATCCCGGAGGCGCGCCGGTTCGTCGAGGACTCGATCCTCGACGCGGTGCGCCGGTACGACGTCGACGGGGTGCACTTCGACGACTTCTTCTACCCGTACCCGGCCGGTGCCGACTTCCCCGACGCGACCTCGTACGCCCGACACGGCAACGGCATCGACAGGGCCCAGTGGCGACGGAACAACGTCGACACCTTCGTGCGGGAGATGTCCGAACGGATCAGGGCGACCAAGCCGTGGGTGCGCTTCGGCATCAGCCCGTTCGGCATCTGGCGCAACAGCACCACCGACCCGTCCGGGTCGGCCACCAGCGGCCTGCAGAGCTACGACGCCATCTACGCCGACACCCGCAAGTGGGTACGGGAACGGTGGGTGGACTACATCGTGCCGCAGCTCTACTGGCACATCGGTTTCGCCAAGGCCGACTACGCCACACTGTTGCCGTGGTGGGCGAAGACCGTCGAGGGCACGGGGGTGCACCTGTACATCGGGCAGGCGGACTACCGGGTCGGCGAGCGGGGCGCGTGGAGCGACCCGGCCGAGTTGGACCGTCAGCTCGCCCTCAATTCCCGCTTCAACGTCGACGGCAGCGTCCACTACAGCGCCAAACAGGTACGCGCCGACCGGCTGGGCGCGGTGGCCCGGTACCGGGACGCCCACTACGCCACCCCGGCGCTGGTGCCGACCGCGTCCCGGCTGCGGGCCGCGCCACCCGGTGCGCCGTCCGACACCACGGCCGCCCGGGCCGGCGACCAGGTACGGCTGGAGTGGCGCGCGCCCGCCGGTCGGGCCCCGACCGGGTACGCCGTCTACCGGGTCGACGAGGCCGCAGGCGATCCGAGCGGCGATCGCCCTGGCCGCGGCCCGGCCGGCGAGCTTCTTCCGGGCGGCAGCCCCGCCGGCGATCCGGTGCTGGTCGCCACCGTGCGCGCGACGACTGATCCGGTCCAGCGCTGGACGGACCCGACCGCCGCCGGTCGCCGGTACACGTTCTGCGTGACGGCCCTGGATCGCGACGGCAACGAGAGCGGCGCCGGCGAGCCCAGCAGCGTCGGGTGACGGCGCCCGGCCCCGCTGGTTCGCGGCAACGTACCGGATCGGCCAATCGACCGCCACACTTACCGGTGTGGACTTTGCCATAGTGTCCCGGAATGCGTTGGCACTATTGGGAATCGGCCCTCGATAACATTTCGCAAACTTGAGCCGTACCGACTCGGCGGCTAGCGTACAAGATCGTGACACGCCATCCCGAGGAAAAGTGTGACAAGTCGCTTGGCGACTCGTCACACAGCAACGCTGCTGTCACTTTCCGTACCCCTCGTCTCGACGAGGGCGTGCACCTATGGCGCCTGGCGTCCGATTCTGGAACGCTTGACGTCAACTCACGGTACAGCTATCTGCTCTGGTGTCGCGATTTTGCGGACACTACGGTGGTCGGCTGCCTGAACGACTCGGTGGTCGCATTCGTCACCGGGTATCTGCGCCCTGCGGCGCCGGACACATTGTTTGTCTGGCAGGTGGCGGTCGATGCCACCCAGCAGCGGCGCGGGCTGGCCGGGCGCGCGTTGGACGCGCTGGTCAACCAGGTTGCGCAGCGCCAACCCGTGGCCTATGTGGAGGCCACGGTCACGCCCGACAACATGCCTTCCAGCCGTTTGTTCGAGGGTTTCGCCCGAAACAGGGACGCTGCGCTTACCACTCAACCCCTTTTTACCGAGAAGCATTTCGGCGGTAGCGCTCACCTTGAGGAGGTGCTCTACCGAATCGGCCCGCTACCGCGTTGACGCAAGGCACCTGATCCCCCTGCCCCGGAGGATGATGAATCTCTTCGCCGAACTAGAGTCCGAAGTCCGAAGCTACTGTCGTTCCTGGCCCGTGGTGTTCGACCGGGCGGTCGGAAGTCAGGTATTCGATGAGAACGGTCGCGCCTATCTCGACTTCTTCGCCGGCGCGGGCGCACTCAATTACGGCCACAACAATCCTGAACTGAAAAAGGCCCTGCTGGCCTACCTGTCGCGTGACGGGATGACCCACGGCCTGGACATGCACACGGCGGCGAAACGCGAGTTGCTAACCGCGTTGCGGGACCGGATCCTGACCCCTCGCGGGCTGGACTACAAGATCCAGTTTCCGGGGCCAACCGGTACCAACGCCGTGGAGTCGGCCCTGAAGCTGGCCCGCAAGGTCACCGGTCGCGAGTCGATCGTCAGCTTCACCAACGCGTTCCACGGTATGACGCTGGGATCGCTGTCGGTGACCGGCAACTCGATGAAGCGGGGCGGCG
Organism: Plantactinospora sp. GCM10030261; assembly: GCF_042666615.1. Taxonomy (NCBI): domain Bacteria; kingdom Bacillati; phylum Actinomycetota; class Actinomycetes; order Micromonosporales; family Micromonosporaceae; genus Plantactinospora; species Plantactinospora sp. GCM10030261. The sequence goes on along the minus strand of NZ_JBHTDD010000011.1, from coordinate 182,118 downwards.
CCGGGATCCCTCTGGTGCACGCCACCCCGATGCCGTTCGACAACTTCCTGGACGGCAAGGTGCCCGACTTCCTGTGGTTCGAGCGATTGCTCGACGACAGTGGCAGCGGGCTGAACAAACCGGCGGCGGTCATCGTCGAGACGGTCCAGGGTGAGGGCGGCATCAACGTCGCCCGACCCGAGTGGTTGCGTGGCCTTGCTGAGCTGTGCCAACGCCGGGACATGTTGTTGATCGTCGATGACATTCAGATGGGTTGCGGTCGCACCGGACCCTTCTTCAGCTTCGAGGTGGCCGGCATCCGCCCCGACATCGTCTGCCTGTCGAAGTCGATCGGCGGGTACGGTCTGCCCCTGGCGCTCACCCTGTTCCGTCCGGAACTCGACGTGTGGGAGCCGGGCGAGCACAACGGCACCTTCCGCGGCAACAATCCGGCATTCGTCACCGCCACCCGGGCCCTGGAGCTGTTCTGGTCCGACGACCAGTTGCAGACCCGGACCGAGGCGAAGGGTGATGTGGTGCGGGAGGCACTGACCGCCATCGCCACCGCGCATCCCGAACTGGGTGCGGAGGTACGGGGTCGTGGCCTGGCCTGGGGCCTGGAGTTCCACGACCCGTCGGCCGCCGCGAAGGTCGCCACGGCCGCCTTCGAACGTGGTCTGTTGATCGAGACCGCGGGCACCGACAGCGAGGTCGTCAAGGTGATGCCGGCCCTGACCATTACGCACGACGAGCTGACCGAGGGCCTGTCGATCCTCGCGGATGCCGTCACTGCCCTCTGAGCACCCTGCCGCTGGAGGAACCATCATGATTGTCCGATCGCTGGATGAGATCACCGGTACCGAACGCGATGTCGAGGCGCCCACCTGGCGTAGCAAGCGACTGGTACTGGCCAAGGAGAAGGTCGGCTTCTCGTTGCACGAGACCGTGCTGTACGCCGGCACCACCACGCGCATGTGGTACGCCAACCACGTCGAGGCGGTGCTGTGCGTCGAGGGCAAGGGCGAGCTGACCAACTCCGAAACCGGGGAGAAGCACGCCATCTCCCCGGGCACCATGTATCTGCTCGACGGACATGAGCACCACGTCCTGCACGCCATCACCGACGTGCGCACCATCTGCGTGTTCAACCCACCCTGTACGGGCCGGGAGGTACATGACGAGAACGGCGTCTACCCGCTGATCGTCGAGGACGACACCGCTCAGGAGGTATCCGCGTGACATCGACCGTGACCCCGCCCACGACCGTGCCAGACGAGTACCCGACCCGTAAGCGCCGCACGCCGCGCCTGATCTATCGGCGTGATCCGGTGGTGCACACCACCGGCGCGTCCGGGCCGATCGACGAGGCCACCCTCGCCGGCTACGACCGCAACGGCTTCCTGACCATCGACGAGCTGCTCACCCCCGACGAGGTGGCCACCTTCACCGCCGAGCTGGAGCGGTTGGCCAGTGACGAGAAGGTCCGGGCCGACGAGCGCACCGTGGTGGAGAAGAGCTCCAACGAGGTTCGGTCGATATTCGAGGTGCACAAGATCAGCGACCTGGTCGGCAAGCTGGTCGCCGACCCACGGCTTGTCGACCGCGCCCGGCAGATCCTCGGCTCGGACGTGTACGTACACCAGAGCCGCATCAACTACAAGCCCGGCTTCGGCGGCGGTTCCTTCTACTGGCACTCCGATTTCGAGACGTGGCACGCCGAGGACGGCATGCCGGCGATGCGGGCGGTAAGCATCTCCATCGCGCTGACCGAGAACTACCCGCAGAACGGCTGCCTGATGATCATGCCGGGGTCGCACCGGACCTTCGTGTCGTGCGTGGGTGAGACGCCGGCGGAGCACTACAAGCAGTCGCTGAAGGAGCAGGAGGTCGGCACGCCCGACCAGGACAGCCTGAAGCTGCTGGCGGGTAAGCACGGCATCGAACAGTTCACCGGCCCGGCCGGATCGGCGGTGATGTTCGACTGCAACTGCATGCACGGTTCGAACGGCAACATCACGCCGTACCCACGGTCGAACATCTTCGTGGTGTTCAACAGCGTCGAGAACACACCGGTGGAGCCGTTCGCCGCGCCCCAGCGTCGGCCGTCCTTCATCGCCAGCCGCGACTTCACGGCGGTCTGAGTCCGACGAACGTTAGCCGGGTGGCAGACCCTGCGGGTCCGTCACCCGGCTTCCGGCGGTCAGCGCGCGGGTAGGCAGTTGTTGCTGGTCCGGGTCACGGAGTATTCGGTGTCGTCGGTGGTGATGCCGGACGGCGCACCGTCGAAGTGGGCCTCCACCTTCTGCCGGCCCCGGTGCTGCTCGTAGTGCAGGTGCGGGGCGCCGGAGTTGCCCGTGCTGCCGATCTTGCCGACCTGCTCGCCCCGGGTGACCCGGTCGCCGACGCGGACCAGGGGTGGTTCGAGCAGGTGCAGGTACTGCGTCTGCCACCTGTCACCGTGATCGATCACCACCCAGTACCCGCCGCCCCGGCCCCGCGGACCGTTGGGATTCTCCGGGGTACGCCCGCCCAGCTCACCGTTGACACCGGCCTCGACCACCCGGCCGGCGGCCGACGCGAGCACCGGTCGTCCCCACGCCTCCCCCTGGGTCGGGAAGAGGTCGACGTCGTAGTCGTCGTGTCCGGGGTAGGTGGCCAACCGCCACGTCTCACCGCAGGCGACCGGGAGCTGGAACGGCGGACGCGGCCCGGGTGGTCGCAGCATCGGCACGACGACGATCACCGCGACGGTGAGCAGCACCGCGACCGCGCCGAGAAGAAGGATCACCCGCACGCGCCGGCCACGAAGCCCGGACGGGACGCCGATTCTCACCCCTTGATCGTGACAGAACCGCGCCAGAGGTGAGCCGCGTTCAGGACCAGTCGACCCTCGGCGGTCCGCCACCGCTCACCTCGGCCACCAGGCCGGCGTTCCGCTCGGCCGAGCGCCGCCGTGCCGGCGTCAGGTCGCTGAACGCGTTGATCGTCAGCGTCCGTTCGCTGCCGCGGTACCGCCAGGTCCCGGCCACCTCGCCGTCGACCAGCAGCGCACCCGGCCCGGACAGTGCCCGCCAGACCTCCTGGCGCCGCTTGCTGTCCGGCACGAGCAGTGTCCGGTCGACCTGGCGCAGGTAGGGGTCGTTCGGCGGGACGAGAACAACGCCGGTGGCCCTCGGCGCCGTCCGTACCTCCTCGACCAGTTCCTCGGGCAGCTCGGCACGCTTCTGCTCGACCCGCGCCTTGACCATCCGATCCGCCAGCTCGGACCAGGTCGCGGCAGTGGCCGCGACGCCACCGAGCCAGTCCCGGAACAGCGTCCGGGTGGTCGGGCCATTCACCCGCAGGTAGGCCCGCAGCAGCGCCAACCGGGGGTGTGCCACCCTTCGCTGGCGCTGCCGGGGCTTGGGGTGGAGCATGGTGGCCCGCTGCTCGGGGCCGAGCACCACCTGCGCCCGCAGACCGGCGGCGCGGAACAGCCCGTCCGGCACATGCCGGGCCTGGCACCGGTCGCACCAGGCCACCAGCGACCCGGAGACCTGGCCGGCGACCGCACTGCTCGCGTCGGCCTTCGACGTCGCGCCCCGGACCGTCGCCCGCAGCGCGGTTGCCACCTCGTCCACCGCCGCCACGTATCCGGCGCCGCCCTCGTCGGCCGGGTCCGGTGCCAGCGCGTCCCGGATGAAGTCCAGGTGCGTCACCCGATGGACGTGCGGTGCCCCGCGTACGGTCCAGAGGCTGACAAACGGTCCGTCCGGGCCGATCCACTCCCGGGCGGCGTCACCGGTCGGTGGTTGCCGCGGCGACAGCACGGCGCTGGCCGCTCGTTGCCGCAGCGACAGCGCGGCGCCGGCCTGCCGGCCGTCCTGCACGCCGAGCGCGAGGAGGTCGTCAAGCCGATCGTCGTCCAGTTCGCCGCCCAGGCCGTGCCGCTGCCACCGGTAGTTGAGCCATTGATCACGACTGAATGTGAGCATCCCCGCCACGCGGCCACGATAACGGTCTTCTCGGACGAGGAGGGGCACCTGTCACCGCATGGCGTCGACAGGTGCCCCTCCTCGTAGGCGCTCAGACCAGGTCGAACCGGTCCAGGTTCATGACCTTGTCCCAGGCGGCCACGAAGTCCCGGACGAACTTCTCCTTGGCGTCGGCGGAGGCGTAGACCTCGGCGAGGGCCCGGAACTGGGAGTTCGCGCCGAAGACCAGGTCGACGGCGGTGGCGGTGAAGCGGACCTCACCGGTCGCCCGGTCCCGGCCCTCGAACACGTTCTCCGCGGCGGCGGACGCCACCCACTCGGTGCGCATGTCGAGCAGGTTGACGAAGAAGTCGTTGGTCAGCGTCCCGGGTCGGTCGGTGAAGACCCCGTGCCGGGCCGACCCGACGCCCGCGTCCAGCGCCCGCAGGCCGCCGACAAGCGCGGTGGTCTCGGGAGCGGTCAGGCTCAGCATGTACGCCTTGTCCAGGAACCGGACCTCCGGCGGCAGCTTCTCCCCCGGGCGGATGTAGTTGCGGAACCCGTCGGCCGTCGGCTCGAGCACCGCGAACGACTCGACGTCGGTCTGCTCCTGAGTGGCGTCGGTGCGGCCCGGCGAGAACGGCACCGCGATGTCGACGCCGGCGTCCTTCGCGGCCCGCTCGACGGCGGCGCAGCCGCCCAGGACGATCACGTCGGCCAGCGAGATCCGGGTCCCGCCGGACTGGGCGTCGTTGAAGTCCCGCTGGATCCCCTCCAGGACCGGCAGCACCTTCGCCAGCTCGGCCGGCTCGTTGACCTCCCAGTTCCGCTGCGGCTCGAGCCGGATGCGGGCCCCGTTGGCGCCGCCCCGCTTGTCGGTGCCGCGGAAGCTGCTGGCCGCGGCCCAAGCGGTGCGGACCAGTTGGGAGACGGACAGCCCGGACTCCAGGATCCGGACCTTGAGCGCGGCGATGTCGTCAGCACTGACGAGTTCGTGGTCCACGGCCGGCACCGGGTCCTGCCACAGCTGCGGCTCCGGGACCCACGGGCCGAGGTAGCGCGACACCGGTCCCATGTCCCGGTGCAACAGCTTGTACCAGGCCTTGGCGAAGGCCAGCGCGAACGCCTCCGGGTCCGCCAGGAACCGGCGCGAGATCCGCTCGTAGGCCGGGTCGACCCGCAGCGCCAGGTCGGTGGTGAGCATCCGCGGCGGGCGGGTGTCCGACGGGTCCTGCGGCCCGGGGATGACGCCGGCTCCGGCGCCGTCCTTCGGCTGCCACTGCCAGGCCCCGGCGGGGCTCTTGGTCAGCTCCCACTCGTAGTTGAACAGGTTCTCGAAGAACTGGTGGGACCACCGGGTGGGCGTGGATGTCCAGGTGACCTCGAGGCCGCTGGTGATCGCGTCGGCGCCCTTGCCGGTGCCGTACGTGTTCTTCCAGCCGAGGCCCTGTTCCTCGATCGACGCGGCCTCGGGCTCGGGTCCAACGTACTCGGCGGAGGCCGCTCCGTGGGTCTTGCCGAAGCTGTGGCCACCAGCGATGAGCGCGACGGTCTCCTCGTCGTTCATCGCCATCCGGCCGAACGTGTCCCGGATGTCGCGGGCAGCCTTGAGCGGGTCGGGCTCGCCGTTCGGGCCCTCCGGGTTCACGTAGATCAGACCCATCTGCACGGCCCCGAGCTGGGTGGAGAGTTCCCGGTCGCCGCTGTAGCGCTCGTCGCCCAGCCAGGTGTCCTCCGGCCCCCAGAAGATCTCCTCTGGCTCCCAGATGTCCTCCCGGCCGAAGCCGAAGCCGAACGTCTTGAAGCCCATCGACTCCAGGGCGACGTTTCCGGTGAAGACCAGCAGGTCGGCCCAGGAGATCTTCTGGCCGTACTTCTGCTTGATCGGCCAGAGCAGCCGCCGGGCCTTGTCGAGGTTCGCGTTGTCGGGCCAGCTGTTGAGCGGGGCGAAGCGCTGGGCGCCCGAGCCGCCGCCGCCCCGCCCGTCGGTGATCCGGTACGTGCCCGCGGCGTGCCAGCTCATCCGGATGAACAGCGGCCCGTAGTGGCCGTGGTCGGCCGGCCACCAGTCCTGCGAGGTGGTCATCACCTCGATGATGTCCCGCTTCAGGGCCTCAAGGTCGAGGGACTTGAACTCCGCCGCGTAGTCGAAGTCCCCGCTCAGCGGGTTGGACTTGGCCGAGTGCTGGTGGAGAACCTGGAGATCCAGCTGGTTGGGCCACCAGTCCTGGTTGGTCCGGGGCTTGTCGGTCCTGGGGGTGGGAGCCGGGATCGCCGGGTTTTCGCTTTCGCTGCCGCCCTGCTCGGTCACGCTTTCGCTGGCACGCTCAGACACGTCGCTGCTTCTCCTGTCCTGCTGTCTCGTTCTCTTGGCTGGTTGCTCGTGACGGTGGTTGACCGAGGACGCGGTCCTCGCCAGGCTTCCTGGTCCGCCGGCGCGGCGCGGTGTCTGCCCTGTCAGCCGCCGGACCCGGAGGCGGTCGCCGCGACACATCCGGGGCACCTGCCCCAGTAGATGACCTCGGCCTCGTCGATGTCGTAGCCCGCGTCGTGGGCTGCCGTCAGGCACGGAGCATCGCCGATCGCACAGTCGACGTCGCTGATGGCGCCGCACGTCCGGCAGACCACGTGGTGGTGGTTGTCGCCGACCCGGGCCTCGTACCGCGCGACCGAGCCACTCGGCTCGAAGCGGCGCACCAGACCGGCGTTGGTCAGGGCGCTCAGCACGTCGTAGACGGCCTGCCGGGACACCTCACCGAGATCCTGTCGCACCACCCCGATGATCGAGTCGGTGTCGGCGTGCGGGTGGTGGTGCACCGCGGACAGCACCGCCAGCCGAGGACGCGTCACGCGCAGGGCCGCCCCGCGCAGCATCCGCTCGAACTCCGACGACGTTGGCACGCCGCGAAGTCTTGCCCATTTCCTGGAACGAATCAAGTTAACCCGCGCGATCTTGCACTCAAGGCTGCCGTTTCACACCTTTTCTACTGTTTTGTCGGAGCCATAACATCAAGATCGCCGGTTAGGGAACGGCCGGCGCGCCTCCTCGACCGCCCGGATATGCCGGTAGGCGAACCACAGCGGAGGAAACGCACCGACTGCGAAGGACAGGTCCACCACCGTCCAGAACCACGGGATCTCCCGCAGCGGCCCGCAGACCACTGCCACCGGGACGATCCCGACACAGGCGATCATGCCGAGCTGAACCACCCAAACGTTGCGCACCGGGTCGCACAGCGGTCCCCAGAACGCCACCGCGAGCACCAGGTGGGCGAACGCGAGCCAGTCGGTTCCGTAGCGCAGGAACGGATAACGATCTCCGGTCTCGACCAGCCCGAGGTGGACCCGGTCGATCCAGCCGACCAGCGCCGGGAACTGGTCGGCGAGCGGGTCGACCGCCCGCGACAGCCAGCGCACCTCGATCTCGAGCGGGAAGGCGGTCACCCCACTCAGGAACAGGCCGATTACCACGATCCACAGCCAGAGACGGATCCGCCGCAGACGCCTCTCGACATCCATGTGAGCACGCTAAGCGAGTGGCCCTGACGGCAAGCACCGTGAAGAGCGAATCACACAAGGCTCGCACCGAACCTTCTCCGCGCCTTCACAACCGCGGCGGATCCATGTCCCACCCATCCGCTCGAGACCACGCACGTCTCGCCGCCCACGCCGGCGTTCAGGCGGCCGGTCGGCCCAGTTTGGCCGCAGCACGGCGCGCGGCGTCAAGATGACGCACCAGCTCGCCGATCTGATCGGGCGCCGGTGAACCGCGGTGCGCCGCCACCCACTCCTCGATGATCTGCCGCATCAACGTGGACGCGCCGATGCCACGGGCAGCCGCGGCATCCTCTATCTCCGCCTGGACATCCAGGTCAATTCGTATCGCCGTGACCATCTTGGCCGGCCGCCGCTCCCGAACGACCTCAGCCTGCTCGAATGACTCTCCCATGTCGTGTTCCATGGCGTACTCCGCAGCCTCATCAGCCGCCATTCCCGCCAACCGACCGCGTTGCTTACTCATGTCGTGTACTTCCTCCACATCGCGCGTTCTTTCATGTCGGCCTCCCGAGCTCCCCGGATCGTCCATGTTTCATCGACTTCCGTCCGGGTGCACACGACGATGATCAGCCGTTGCCGTTCAGTCGGGGCACACACCGCCATGAACGTTGGCGTTGTCGGTGGGACCCTGTTCGACATCCGCATGGTCACCGGCGCATACAGCGCCTCGGCCACATCTCGCGGAGTAAGCCCGTCTCGCAGATCAGCCGGACGGCCGACGGGCCACTGATACAGGTCCTCCACCCTCGAAGTATAACGCCTCGTATAACGGGTGGCCCCGAACGGCGCCCATCGACGCACCGACGATTCGCCCAGCGGAAATCGTTTGCCCCGACCGGAGCGGTCCGTGATGATCAGCGGCATGACGTACTGACGGGCACCAACTCGCACCCGAGCCGCTTACGGCGCCGACGCGCGCCCCTCGGCCGCCGAGCCGTCCGTCCGCACCGTCACTTACGAAGAGAGCGTCTTGTCCCACCACCTGCAGCGCCCGCGGTCGATCGCGACCCCCGGGCCCGCCACCGTCACCCTGTTCGCCTCCGACCGCAGCTGGATCGAGTCCGACGCCGTCGAACAGTGCCGCCAGGTCGCCGCCCTCGACGGCATGGTCCATGTCGCCGCAATGCCGGACCTGCACCCCGGCAAGGGTGCCCCGATCGGCGCCGCGATGACGTCGACCGTGCTGTACCCGTACCTCGTGGGGTCCGACATCGGCTGCGGAATCGCCGTGTTCCCGGTGGACCTCAAGCGGGTCGTACCCGAACGGCTGGCCCGCCGGTTCCCCGACCTCGACCGGCCGCTGCATCCCGACCGGGACGCCGGCGATCCGGCCTGGGCCGTCCTCGACACCGACATCCCCGCGGGTCACCTCGACGGCCTGGGAACGGTGGGCCGCGGCAACCACTTCGTGGAGCTGGCCCGGATCGAGACCGCACTCCACCCGGAGCACGCGGCCCGGCTCGGACTCGCCACCGGCGACGTGGTACTCATCGTGCACAGCGGTTCCCGCGGTCTCGGCGAACGGACCCTGCGCGACCACACCGAACAACACGGCGCGGGCCCCGCCCCCGATCCCGCCGGCTACCTGGCCAGACACGACGACGCCGTACGCTGGGGGTCACTCAACCGCCGACTGCTCGCCGCCCGGGTGCTGCACGCCCTGGGCGCGCGTTTCGCCGAGCCGATCGTGGACGAGTGCCACAACCTGGTCGAGCGCCGCGACGGAACATATCTGCACCGCAAGGGCGCCGCACCGGGTGACGGGCGGGACGTCCTCGTCGCCGGCACCCCGGGGCACCCGCTCGTATCTGGTGGCGGCCCACGCCGGGCCGGAGGCCAACCACTCCGTCGCGCACGGCGCCGGTCGCAAGATGTCCCGCGCCGACGCGCTGCGCCGGGGAAAGGCCAAGCACACGGCCGAGGAACTGCGTCGGACGCCAGTCGGATCGTTCGTCGTCTGTGGCGACCGTCAGCTGCTGTTCGAGGAGGCGCCCACGGCGTACAAGCGGATCGAGCAGGTGATCGGCGACCTCACCGGTCACGGCCTGGCCACTCCCGTCGCCACGACGGTCCCGCTGGTCACCTACAAGACGCTCGACCAGCCCACGGGCGGTGGCCGGACCGACGAGCGACGGGACCGCCCTGATCACCGGCGTGCCCGGAGCCGGTCGTGACCGAGGCGCGCCGCGACCCGCACCTGCTGGTCTCCGCCGGCCGCGGTCCGCGGGAGTGTGCGTGGGCGGTCAGGCAGTTGCTGCGCCGCATGGAGGCCGATGCTGCCCGGCATGGTCTGGTGGTCCACCGGGTCCAGTCCGTGCCCGGCGACCGGCCCGGCATGTACCGCTCGGTCCTGGTCCGCATCTCCGGCACCGACGCCGGCCCGTTCGTCGACTCGTGGACCGGCACCCTGTGCTGGCAGGCGCCCAGTCCCTACCGGTCGAGCCCCGGCCGCAAGAACTGGTACGTCGTCGCCCGACCGTGCCGGGTGGACACCCCGCACACGCCGTTCGCGGAGGCGGACGTCGAGGTCGTGGCCGTCCGCACCGGTGGCCCCGGCGGGCAGCACCGGAACAAGGCCAGCACGGCTGTGCGGGCCACGCACCGGCCGACCGGAATCGTCGTCGTGGTCGACGCGGAGCGGCAGTTCAGCCAGAACCGCCGCCTCGCCATGGATCTGCTGCGACGACGTCTCAACGCCGACGACCGGGCGGCCGACCGTGCCATCACGGCTGCCCGCTGGCACATCCACGAGGAACTCGTACGCGGGAATCCCGTCCGGGTCGAACGGCCGGGCTGACGGATCTCACCACCAGGTCGCGGCGGCGGCCGGTCGGCGCGGCCCGGTCTGCGCGGCCCGGTCTTGAAGGGGACAGCGCCCGGCAAAGCGGGCAACGTATCGTCACCTCCGCGAGCTACTGGCGGCGACGATGGTCGCCTCACGAGCGAACGGGGCGTGGTGGGACGTTTCCTTCGGCAGCGCTGGCGAGCCATCCGGATCGGCGGGGCGGTATTGCTGGCCGCCATCGGCATTCTCACGGCAGCGTGGCGCAGCACCGGATTCCTCAGCGACCTCCTGCTCAACCTGGGAGCGAGCGTCTTCCTCGTCGCGATCTCGTACGTCATCTTCGACCCGCTCTTCGAGGAGGCGCGCAAGGCGCGGGTGACCGAGCACCTGAGCTTCGACCAGCAGGGTTTCGTCGGCCGGCTGCACCACACCACCCGGCGGGTCCGGATCCTCGACACCTGGACGATCCTGCTGGAGCAGCGCCACCGGGAGGAAACCCTGCGGGCGGTCCGGGACGCGTTGACAAAGGGTGCCGAGGTACAACTGCTCCTGCTCGACCCCGACTGCACGGCGGCCCAGCAACGCTCCGAGGAGTTGGAGCGACAGCGGGTGGACGTGCCGCGACAGATCCGGGCCAACCTGCGCCACCTCGCCACCTTCCGCGAGTCGTTGGAGTCACACCTGCGGCAACGCCTACACCCGCGTCTACGACGCGTCGCCGTCGATCCAGCTCTACCAGTGGGACGGACAGGCCCTGATCTCGTTCTTCCCCATCGGGAAGCTCTCGTTCAACGTGCCGCAGTTGGAGGTGGACATCGACAGCCCGTGGGGTGGGTTCGTGCACGCCCGGTTCGAGGAGTTGTGGCAGCACGAACAGGCCACGCTGACCCTGGACCAGTACTGGTCGACCGCGGTGACGCTGCGGCACGGTGATTCCGATGTCGTCGAGGTGCGGGTGCCGTACGTCTCGGTCGACGACCAGCACTACATCGACTGCCAGGCGCTCCGGCTGACCCGGCCGCTCACCGTCCGGGCCCACCTGCCGCTGCGTACGCGGGGATCGTCGGCGGACGTGTTCGCGCTGGTCGAGCCGGCTGAGGACGACCGCGCCCCGGCGGCGTCGGTCCGCCGCGTCTTCGACCAGAAGTACGGGCGCGGCAGCGGTGATCGAATCATCCTCCGCCTGGCGCCGGACCGTCCGACGACCTGACGACGGAAAAGCGGCTGCCGGTAGCGCCGCCTCCGCGTACCGTCGCCGTCATGTCGTTGACGGTGCGGCCGTTCGAGTCCGCCGACCTGCCTTGGTGCGGAGCGTTGCTGGCGGACCGGCACCGCCGGCACCGGGAAGCCCAGCCGCTGCTGTCGGCCCGGTACGCGGACGCCGAGGCCGCCGTAGCGGAGCTGACCGCCGCGTGGCAGGCACCGGAGGCGTCCGGTGCGGTCGCGTTCCGCGGTGCCACCCCGGTCGGTTTCGTGCTCGGCTCGCCGAAGGCCGCGGCCATGTGGGGTCCGAATGTCTGGGTCGACGCGGCCGGGCAGGCGGTGACCGACGCCGAGGTGATGCGCGACCTCTACCGCCTGGCCGCCGCCCGCTGGGTCGACGAGGGGCGTACGGCGCATTACGTCATCGTCCCGGCGCACGATAAGGATCTGCTGCACGCCTGGTTCCGGCTCGGTTTCGGGCAGCAGCACGCGCACGCCATCCGCCCGGCGAGCCGTCCGGCGGGCGGCCGGAAGACCGGCGTGCTGGTCCGTCGGGCCGACCGGTCCGACATCCCGGCGCTCGCCCGGCTCGATATTGAGCTGCCGCTGCACCATGGCCTGTCCCCCACCTTCTCCGCGGGCCGGATGGGGACGGTTGAGGAGAGCATTGCCGAGTGGACGGAAGACATCGACGACCCGGCGTATGCGACGTTCGTGGCCGAGCGGGACGGCAAGGTTGTCGGTTCGGCCATCGGATGCGCGGTGGAGAAGTCCTCCATCAACGTCAGCCTGGCCCGTCCGGACCACGCCGGGTTCCTCGGGTTCGCCGCCGTCTTCCCGGGCGCCCGGGGCGCCGGCGCCGGCCGGGCCCTGGGCGAGGCCGTGATCGGCTGGTCGGTCGACGAAGGATTCGACAGCGTGGTGACCGACTGGCGGGTGACCAACCTGCTGTCCTCGCGGGCCTGGCCGGCGCTGGGCTTCACCGAGACGTTCCTGCGCCTGCACCGGGTCGTCGGCTACTGAGTCCGGGACCTGTGCCGCCCGGCGGAGTTCGCCGTCCGTCAATCCGATCCGCCGCCGCGTCGCGCCGCCACGACCGGCACCGTCCGCACGGCTGACAACAGGCTCGGGTGTCGGGCACGGGCCAGAATGCCGGCCGCGGCGACGCCGCAGGCGGCGGCGATGGCGGCGAGGACGGGCGGGTAAGCGTCGAGCGTGGTGAGCAACGCGGCGGCGGCGAAGGGCGCGCCGGCTCTGGCCACGGTGACCGGGGTGGCGAGAATGCCGGCGATGGTGGCATAGCCGGCGGTGCCGTACCGGTCGGCGAGCAGCACTGGCGCCGCGAGGCTGGCCACGCCGAAGCCGAGCCCGAACGTGACCACGCCGATGATGGCGCCGACCCGGCTCCTGGCGAGCAGCGGCAGGAATCCGGCGGCGGTCGCCTGGACGGCGAAGATTCCGGCGACGAGGGCCACCATGCGGATCCGGCGGTGTCCCGCGGCCAGCAACAGTCGACCGGTCACCGAGAAGACGCCGAGGAGGCCGGCGATGGTGGCGGCGAAGGTTGCCGAATGCCCTCGGCTGGCGAGGAAGCCCACAAGGTGGACGGTCATGGTGCTCATCGCCGCGCTGTGGGCGACGAAGGCGGCGGCGAGCAACCAGAACCGGCCGTCCCGCAGCACGGCCCCCGCCACCGGTAGGCGGCCTGTCCGGTTGCCGTCGGACGTCGTGGTCCGGGTCATCGTCGGCTGCCTACGGACGAAGACCGCGTGTAGCGGCACGGTGACCACACCGTGCACGCCGGCCAGGATGACAAGTGCGGTGCGCCATCCGTACCGGTCGACGAGCTGACCGGTCAGTGGCAGGAAGATGGTGCTGGCGAACCCGGCGACGACGATCATTCCGAGCAGCGCCCGCGGCCGGCGGTCGGGGTCGAACCAGGAGACCAGCACCGCGGTCGCCGGCTCGTAAAGCGCCATCGCCATGGCGATCCCAATGCCGACGAACACGGCGTAGAGCTGGGCGGTGGTGCGAACCTGCGACCAGGCGGCGAGCAGACCCGTGCCGAGCAGCGAGCCGCAGGTCATCAGGGCCCGACCGCCGTGCCGGTCGAGCCACCGGCCGACCGGTGCGGCCATCACCGCCCAGGTGAGGATGGCCGCCGTGAACGCTCCAGTGATCTCGGTGGCCGAGGCGCGCAGGTCCACCGTCATCGGCTGCAAGAGCACCGCGAAGGAGTAGTAGAGGGTGCCGTAGCCGACGGTCTGGGTGACCGCGAGCGCCGCGACGATCCGCCAGCCGCGGCGAGCGTGCCGGTGACCACCACCGATGCCGGCGGCAACGGGACGGTCGGTGGGCATTCGGTTCCCTCTATCTAGAGAATTGTTGAATCAATGGCGCGCATGGCGCCGCTGAGTGCGGCGAGCGGCCCGTCAGGCGATGGCGGGGCTGCGTCGTTCCAGCAGGACGACGTCGCGCCAGCGGCCGTGGTGGCGGCCGATCCGCTCGCGTACGCCGACGTCGCGGAACCCGGCCCGCCGGTGTAGCGCGAGGCTGGCGGCGTTCTCCGGGAAGATTCCGGACTGGATGGTCCAGATCCCGGCCGCTTCCGTGGACGCGACGAGCGCTTGCAGCAGGAGTCGTCCCACTCCGCGCCCCTGGTCACCTGGATCGACGTACACGGAGTGCTCGACAACGCCGGCGTACACGGCCCGGGTGGAGATCGGCGCCACGGCGACCCAGCCGAGTCGCCGATCGGTGTCGTCGACGGCGACGAACCGATGGTCCGGCAACCTCCCGGTGTCGAACGCGGCCCAGGTCGGTGCGGTGGTTTCGAAACTGGCCTGGCCTCCGTCGAGGCCCATCTGGTAGATCTCCAGGACCCGGTCCGCGTCGGTGGCGGCCATCGGCCGCACCGTGATATCGGACATTCAACAGCCCGCGGTCGGTGTCGGAGCGGGACGACCCATGACGACGTCGGCCGCCGATGGAAACCACCTGAGGCAGGTGTCGTTGATCCGGTAGTGGCGGGCGGTCCCGGACGGTTCGACGAGCACGAACCGCACCTCTGTGAGGATCTTCAGGTGCTGCGAGACGGTGGACTGGGCGAGACCGACGGCCTCGACGATCTCGCCGACGCTCATCGGACGGCCGTGCCGGGCCAGGTATTCCACGATCTGCACGCGCGTCGGGTCAGCCAGGGCCCGGAAACAGGACGCGTAGGTCCGCGCCGTGGCCCGGTCGAGCAGATCCTTCACCTCTACCGCCAATCTATCGCCTATCGCCGATTGACGATCGAATCGTAGCCGTCAGTGCCGGACATCGGCACCCCTTCCGTCAGATTAGATTCTCGTCTAATCAAACAGTTGCATGTTGATTAGATGGATGTCAACCTAGACCCATGTCACAGCCACCGGCCGCCCTTCCCGTCCTCGACCTCGACACCGACACACCCTGCTGTCCGCCGCTGGCGCAAAGCCGTGTTCCCGCCGAGACGGCCGCTGCGCTGGCGCCCGCCTTCAAAGCACTCGGTGATCCGGTACGGCTGCGCCTCATGTCGATGATCGCCTCGGCCGACGGTGGGGAGATCTGCGTCTGCGACCTGACGCCGATGTTCGACCTGACCGGGCCGACGATCTCGCACCACCTGAGGACGCTCCGTGAAGCGGGGCTGGTGAGCGCCGAACGACGGGGAACCTGGGTCTACTACCGGGCCCGCCCGGGCATCCTGCGCCAGCTCGCCGCCCTGTTGTCGGTGGCGCCGGACCGGGCGTAGCACGGGCGCGGTCACCTACGCGGGCCCCTCCGAGGAGGACGAGACGCCGCAGATCCGCGCTGCGGACTCCCGCGCCCGCCGCATCGCGTCGGCCTCGCCGCCGGCCGACTGGAGGACCAGGGCCCCCTCGTAGAGCAGGTGAACCGCGCCGGCCACCGCCGCGCCGCCGGTCCCGCGATGGTCGTCCGTGCACAGTTCGCGGAAAAGATCGGCCATCCACCGCTTCTCGTCCCGGATGACCGCCATCGCCGGATGCCCCTCGTCCAGTTCCGCGTACGCGTTGACGAAGGCACATCCCCGGGGATTCTCCCGGTGCCACTCGCCTGCGGCGTCGAACACCGCATGGACCCGGTCCTCGGGTGCCGCGTCCCCGATCCGC
The DNA here is from genome assembly GCF_042666615.1 of Plantactinospora sp. GCM10030261. Taxonomy (NCBI): domain Bacteria; kingdom Bacillati; phylum Actinomycetota; class Actinomycetes; order Micromonosporales; family Micromonosporaceae; genus Plantactinospora; species Plantactinospora sp. GCM10030261. The sequence continues at coordinate 166,486 of NZ_JBHTDD010000011.1, read as the reverse complement.
GTCAGGACGAACTCGCGCCACCGTGACGAGCGGCGAGCGAGATATGTCGCCACCAGTGTCGCCTTGGCTCCGAAGACGTCATACAGCGTCTTCTTCGTCGTCCCGGCCCGTTCCGCTATCAGTTCCACGCCGACGGCCCCGATCCCACGGGTGTAGAACAGCTCCGACGCCGCCTCGAGGATGCGTTCCCCGGCGGGGGTGAGCACCGACTCCACCCCCGACCGGGTCTCCCGCCCGATACGCCGACCCACCGTGACCACCATCCCTTCACCGGCTGGGTTCACTGCCAGTATACCGACCGGTATGGTTACCTGGTCGGATGCGCATCAACCCAGCTGGCCCCCACGCGTCCCTGCTTCCGGCCGCAGGCTTGGTGATCATGTGGAGTTCCGGCTTCATCGGTGCCGAACTCGGCACCCGCGCCGCCCCCGCCGATACCCTCCTGGTCTGGCGGTACCTCTGCGCCGCGATCCTGATGATCGGCTGGCTGAGTTGGCGACGACGGGTACCGAGCCGCCGGGAGGCACCGCGGCAGGTTCTCCTCGGGCTCCTGTGCCAGGGGCTCTACCTCGGTGGAGTCGTCACGGGCGTGGGGTTGGGCGTGCCTGTCGGCACAGCGGCGCTCATCGCCGCGATGCAGCCGCTCGCGGTGGCCGTCCTGGCCCGACCACTGATCGGCGAGGTCGTCACCCGCCGCCAGTCCGGCGGCCTGTTCGTCGGCGTGGTAGGGGTCGGAATCGTGGTGATCGGCGACATCGGCACGGGGGGCGCGCCATGGTGGGCCTTCGCCCTTCCGATGGCCGGCATGCTGGGCCTGTCGGTGGGGTCGGTCCTCGAACGCAGGTGGCAGTTGCGGGACCGGCTGCCCGAGTCGCTCACGGTACAGACGGTGGCGGTCGCCGCCGTGCTCGTGCTGGAAACCGCCGCCACCGGCCGTCTGGCACCACCCGTGACCCCTGGGTTCTGGGCCGCCGTGCTGTGGGTGGTGGCGCTATCCACGTTCGGCGGGTACGGGCTCTACTTCCTCGTGCTGCGCCGCAGCGGTCCCACCCGGGTCAGCGCGCTGCTCTACCTCACCCCGCCCTGCACCGCCGTCTGGGCGGCCGCGATGTTCGGTCAGCTGCCCGCCGCGAACGCCTACCTGGGCGCGGCGGTATGCGCCGCCGCCGTAGCGCTGGTGCTTCGCGCCGGTGGCCGCCCTGGCCCCAGCTCATCGACGTCCGGTCTGAACGCACCGGCGTCCGGCTTCAGCTCGCCGCCGCCCGGAACGGATCGTGCTCGGCCAGCAGCTTCTCCAGCCGGGCCTGATCGACCCGAGACAAGATCTCACTGCTCTCCTGCTGGTCCCGGATCGTCTTGGCCAGGGTCAGGCTGGACGTCACGACGTACAGCAATCCCAGCGCGAGAAAACCGCGCATCCAGGCGTTGACCGGCAGGTAGACGATTCCCACCACCATGGCGACGAGGGAGATGGCGAACGACAACCCCGCTTGTACGGTGAACGCGGGGGTCGGCTTCCGTTGCACAGATGCGCTCATGCCGAGAAGCCTCTCCGCGGGCGCGGCGATGGTCATGAGTACGCCTACCCACGCGGGAGCGGACACCCGTACCTACGGCCGGCCCACTTGCGATGGACGGGAACGGTAGCCGACCGACGTGCGGTCGCCCAGACCCGGTGGCAGGATCGGCCGGAACCTCAGCCGACCGGAAGGGACACCATGCGCTACCGCACCCTGGGTGCCACCGGAACGGTGGTGTCCACCCTCTGCCTGGGCACGATGACGTTCGGCGCGGAAACCGACGAGGCGGGCAGCTTCGCCCAGTTGGACCGGTTCGTCGAGGCGGGCGGCACCTTCGTCGACACCGCCGACGTCTACTCGACCGGCGTGTCCGAGGAGATCGTCGGCCGCTGGCTGGCCGCTCGACCCGGCATGCGCGACCGGGTGGTGATCGCCACCAAGGGCCGGTTCGCGATGGGTCCCGGAGGCAACGACGCGGGCCTGTCCCGGACACACCTCAGCCGGGCCCTGGACGCCAGCCTCCGACGGCTCGGCGTCGAGGCGATCGACCTGTACCAGGCGCACGCCTGGGACCCACTGACTCCGCTGCCCGAGACGCTGCGCTTCTTCGACGACGCGGTCCGGGCCGGCAAGATCCACTATGCGGGGGTCAGCAACTTCACCGGCTGGCAGTTGCAGAAGGCCGCCCTGCTGACCCAGCACCTCGGCCTCACCCCGATCGTTTCGCTGCAGCCGCAGTACAACCTGCTCGTCCGCGAGATCGAATTCGAGTTGGTGCCGGTCTGCGAGAACGAGGGCATCGGCATCCTGCCCTGGTCGCCGCTGGGTGGCGGCTGGTTGACCGGCAAGTACCAGCGGGACACGACGCCCTCCGGCGCCACTCGGCTGGGAGAGAATCCGCAGCGGGGCGTCGAGGCGTACGCGGGCCGGAACGCCCAGGAACGCACCTGGCGGGTGGTCGACGCGGTGCGCCAGGTGGCCGAGGCGCGCGGCGCCTCCATGTCGGCAGTGGCGCTGGCCTGGCTGGCCGCCCGGCCAGCCGTCACCTCGGTGATCCTCGGGGCGCGTACCGTCGAGCAACTGGACGACAACCTGACCGCCGCCGACCTGAGCCTCGACGCGAAGCACACCCGGCTGCTGGACGAGGCGAGCGCGCCGCTCGTCGGCGACTACCCGTACGGCGGACCGGGGGTGGAGCAGCGCGCCCGGGAGCTTCCCGACGGATAATCGCTGAGGTGACGACCGTGCCCTTCCCCGCGCCCACCGAGCCGGCCGCCGACCGCACCGAGGTGTTCCTGCGTTACCTCGACTACTTCCGGGAAAGCCTGGTCGCGAAGGTGTCGGGGCTGCCGGAGCGGGAGTTGCGCGACAGCCGGCTGCCGACCGGCTGGACACCGCTGGAGCTACTCAAGCACCTGCGGTACGTGGAGCTGCGCTGGATCGAGTGGGGCTTCGAGGGCCGGGACGTCGACGACCCGTGGGGCGATCGACAGGGTGACCGGTGGCATGTCGACCCGAGCGAAGATCTCGGCGACCTGGTCGCGGCACTGCGGGCGCAGGGCGCGCACACCAGCGCGGTGACGACCGCCGCCGACCTCGCGGCGATCGGGGCGCCCGGACCGCGGTGGGCCGGTGCTGAGCCGGCGTCGCTGGAGCGGGTGCTGTTCCACCTGATCCAGGAGTACGCACGCCACCTCGGGCACCTGGACATCGTGGCCGAACTCGCCGGCGGACCGACCGGCGAATGACGGACGGCCGACTCCCGACCGGCGGATGACGGACGGCCTGCTCCCGACCGGCGGATGACGGACGGCCGGCTCCCGACCGGCGGATGACGGACGGCCGGCTCCCGACCGGCGGATGACGCGTGGGCCGGGCGAGAGTGGGGCCCCGGCGGAAACGCCGAGCCGGGCCGGCCGGTGATCGGCCGACCCGGGTACCTCGGCGGTTAGTGCATCAGCGCCGGGGCCGCGGAGCGCTCACCGGCATCGCCCGGCGTTTCCTCCACCAGCGGCGACGGCTGGCGCTTGCGGGGCAGGAAGGCGATCGGGATGAAGGAGGCCAGCACCAGCGCGAACCCGACCCAGAACGTGGTGGCGAACGAGTCGGCCACGAACTCCAGGCCGCGCTCCAGGATCTGCGGTGGCAGCGGCACCTGCAGACCGTGCTGGCTGGCGATGGCCGCACTCGCCTCGGTCAGCGGCTCACCGGTGCGGGGGTCGGTGGCGCCCGGGATCGGGGCCGACTTGTTCAGCTGGTTGGTGAGGATCACCGACATGGTCGCGGATCCGATAGACCCACCGATCTGCTGGAGGATGTTCGTGAGCGTCGATCCTCGCGCGACCTCGTGGTTGGTCAGGGTCCGCAACGCGGACGTCATGAGCGGCATCATCGTGCCGCCCATGCCGAGACCCATCACGAACAGCGACCCGCACAGCAGCAGGTAGGAGGTGTCCGTGTCGACCTGGGTGAAGGCGAAGAAACCGGCGGCGATGAGCGCCATCGCGAACGGCACCGTGCGCCCGACCGGGATCTTGTCGGCCAGCATGCCGGCGATCGGCATGGTGAGCATCGCGCCGAGCCCCTGCGGCGCCATCAGCAGCCCGGCCTGCAACGTCGACTCGCCGCGCACCTGCAGGAAGTAGCTCGGGAACAGCAGCCCGGCGCCCATGAAGGCGATGATGAAGACGAACAGCGAGATCGACGCGATCGACAGGTTGCGGTTGCGGAACAGCCGCAGGTCGAGCAGGGGGTGCCGGGGCTTGAACGAATATCGGACGAAGCCGATCACCAACGCCGCGCCGAGCAGCATGGTGACCCAGACCCTGGGGGCGGTGATGGTGCCGGTCTCCGGCAGCGACGAGACGCCGAAGAGGAACAGGGCCAGACCCGGCGACAGCATCAGCATGCCGAGGAAGTCGAACGACTCGGACGGCTCGGGGCTGTCCTTCGGCAGGGCGAGCGCGGCGTACACCAGCGCGATCGCGCCGATCGGCAGGTTGATCAGGAAGATCCAGTGCCAGCTGGCCGCTTCGATCAACCAACCGCCGAGGATCGGTCCACCGATCGGGCCGAGCAGCATCGGGATGCCGAGCACGGCCATCAGCCGACCGATCCGGTGCGGTCCGGCCGCCCGCGTCATGATCGTCATGCCGAGCGGCATGAGCATGCCGCCGCCCAGTCCCTGCAGCACCCGGTAGGCGACGAGTTCACCGATCGTGTCGGCGGTGGCACACAGCACGGAGCCGAGGGTGAACAGCAGCAGGGCCAACATGTACAGGCGCTTGGTGCCGAACCGGTCGGCGGCCCACCCGCTGAGCGGGATCACCGTGGCCAGGGCGAGCGTGTAGCCGGTCATGGTCCAGGCGACCTGGGCGTACGACGCGTTGAACTCGGCCTGGAACGTCGGCAGTGCGACACTGACGACTGTGACATCGAGAATTGACATGATCGCGCCGAGTACAACCACTCCGGCGATCTTGAGGACGGCGGCGTCGAGCTTGTCGGGTGCCGCCGTGGCGGCGTGCGCGGTCACATGACCCTCCAGGTCCAGCTGGCTTCGAGCGAGGGTTCGACGTGACACGGACGTGTACCCGCAACGGCGACTGCGGAGGCCCGCAGCCGCGTCCCTCCGGTCGCCACTTCCCCCCGGCTCCCAGCATCACAGTGACCACCGACGGACGGCGGCCCATTCTGGGCAATCGTGGGCTAGCTCACGCGGATTCGCGGTTTAGCGAGACCCGACACTGATCGGTCGCTCCTGGCCGCGGGTGTGGCGGACTTCGCGTCCGGAGAGGCTGGCCAGCAGCTGACGCCCGATGATTGACTCATCGCTTGGTAAACAGCTGTTCACCGCGTGCGCGGTGTGAGGAGTGTTGTGGATCGACCCAGTCCCATCCCGGGCAACGGTACGGCCGGGAAGACCCGCAGCACCGTCGTCGTCGCCACCCTGGCGACGTGCGGCACCGCCGTGTCGCTGCAGCAGACGCTGGTGCTGCCGGTGCTGCCGGACTTCCCGCGGCTGCTGGACACGAGCGTCGACAACGCGTCCTGGCTGGTGACCGCGACGCTGCTGGCCGGGGCGGTCGCCACGCCGACGCTGTCGCGGCTCGCCGACATGTTCGGCAAGAAACGCATGATGCTGGTGGCGCTGGCCGTCATGACCCTCGGTTCCGTGGTGGGCGCGTTGAGCCAGGCCCTGCCGTTCATCATCGCCGGCCGCGCCCTGCAGGGTGTCGGCGTCGCGCTCATCCCGATCGGGATTGCCATCATGCGCGACGAGCTGCCGCAGGAGCGGCTCGCGCTCGGCGTATCCGTCATGAGCGCCACCCTCGCCATCGGCGCCGGAGCCGGACTGCCGCTGGCCGGTCTGATCATCGAGCACCTCGACTGGCACGCGGTGTTCTGGGTCAGCGCCGCCGCGGGGGCTGCGCTGTTCGCAGCGGTGGCGCTTGTCGTTCCGGAGTCGCCCGTGCGCACCCGCGGATCGTTTGACTATCTGGGGGCCGTCCTGCTCTCGGGCGCGGTGACGGCCCTGTTGCTCGCGCTCTCCAAGGGATCCCACTGGGGCTGGCTGTCCTATCAGAGCGTCGGGCTGATCGTGCTGGGCCTGATCCTGGTGATGGTGTGGCTGCCCGTCGAACTGCACGTGCGCAACCCGCTCGTCGACGTACGGGTCGCCGCCCGGCCGGCGGTGCTGCTTGTCAACATCGCCTCCGTCCTGAGCGGTTTCGCGATGTTCGCCAACATGATCGCCACGACGCAACTGCTGCAGCAGCCCGTGACGACCGGATACGGGTTGGGTTTGGACATCCTGCACACCGGGCTCTGGATGGCGCCGAGCGCGCTCGTCTTCGGCGCGATGGCGCCCGCGGCGGCGGCGATCACCCGGCGCTTCGGCCCGCAGGCGACGCTGCTGGCCGGTGCCTCGACCATGGCCGCCGCATACATGGCCCGCGTCTTGCTCAGCCATGAGCTGTGGCAGATCGTCAGCGGCTCAGTGCTGGTCGGCGTCGGCACGTCGATGACGTTCGCCGCGATGCCGAGTCTGATCATGCGCGCGGTCCCCGCGACCGAGACCGCGTCCGCGAACGGGCTCAACACGTTGCTGCGCTCTGTCGGCACCTCGACGTCGAGTGCGGCCCTGGCGGCGATCATGACGGCCACGGTGATCCGGGTTGACGGCGCCACGCTCCCCGCCTTCGGGGCCTTCACCACCATGTTCTGGATCGCGGCGGCGGCGTCGCTCGTTGCCGCGCTGCTTGCTGTACCGCTGTTCCGGATGGGCGACCGGAACGCCGACCAGCCGACCACGCCGGAACGCGTACGCGACGGCGTCGTCCGCGGCCGAGTTCTCGGCCGTGGCGGCGCCGCCGTCCGGAAAGCGGTGGTCACCCTGCTCACACCGTCGGGCCAGCAGATTGACTGGAGCCAGGTCGACTCCTCCGGATGCTTCTCACTCGCGATTCCCGGTGCCGGCCAGTACCTCCTCGTCGCGGCGGCCGACGGGTGGGCGCCGCAGTCGCGGCTCGCCGCGTTGCACGCCGGGCAGGACATCGACAACATCGTCCTGCGCGACCGGCTGACCCTGGCCGGTGAGGTCAGTGACGCCCACGGCCCGGTCGCCGGGGGGACCGTGGCCCTGACCCGGTCGAGCGGAGAGGCGGTGAAGGCGGGCGACACCACCGTGGACGGACGGTACGAGATGCCACTACCGTCGAGCGGACGGTACGTCCTCACGGTGGTCACGCCATGGGCGACGAGGCGTCGGCGCTCGGTTCCTCCCGGCAGGCCGTCCTCGCGGCCGCCACGGAACTCTTCGCCGAACGCGGCTACGACCAGGTCACCATCCGTGACATCGCCACGCGGGCTGCCCTGTCCCCCGCCATGGTCATGAAGTGTGGCGGCAGGAAGCGCGAGCTGTTCCTCCGCTCCGCGACGATCACACCACCGTCGCTGCCCGACGTGCCACGCTCGGAGCTGGGCGTCCGGCTCTCCGCCCCGACCCGGACAGCGTGCGTCGCCAGTTGGCCGTCGGCTACCTCGATCCCCTGGCCGAACGCCTGGGCGGCGACGCCGACGCCCGGCTCCGCGCGGAGCTGGTCGTCGCCGCGCTGACCGGACTCGCCGCCACCACACGAATCTTCGACACCCCCGCCACGGGCGCGGCACCGGATGAGGTCGTCCGCCGGTATGGCACGGCCATCCAGCACCTCATCGATCGCTGAGAACACTATGCCTGGGGGAAGCCATGCCCCACTCCCAGTCCGCCGACTCTGGCGACGCCGCATCGGACGCCACGGTCGTCGTCGTGGGCGCGGGCATCGTCGGCGCCTCGGTGGCCTATCACGCCGCCCGTGCCGGTGCCGCCGTGATCCTCGTCGACGCCGGACCGCCAGGCGCCGGCGTGACAGCGGACTCGTTCGCCTGGATCGGAGCGTCCGGGGTACACACCGGCCCGGCAGCCGCCCTGCGGGCGACCGCGACGCAGGAGTACCGCCGGCTGGAGGCCGAACTTCCGGGACTCCCGGTCACCTGGTCCGGCTCACTGTCGTGGGGCGCGTCGGACAGCCCGCCAGCGACGGGGCCCGGGCAGAGCATCGTGAACGCGGCCACCGCCGCGAGCCTCGAACCCGCCCTGCGGCAGCCCCCGGAGTGGGCCGTCTGGGCGCCCGGTGACGGCTCGGTCGACCCGGTGGGCGTGACCGAGCGGCTGGTCGCGGCCGCACGCGGCCACGCCGCCCGGGTCCATCCGGACACCCCGGTCACCGCGATCCGCCGGGACGCCGGAGGCCGGGTCGTCGGGGTCGAGACGACCGCAGGGCCCCTCTCCGGTGCGACGGTGGTGCTCGCGGCGGGGGTGGCCACGGCCGCGCTGAGCACACCACTCGGCGTACGCGTCCCGGTCGACCCCTCGCCGGCGACGCTCCTTCGGCTCCGCGCTCCGGCCGGTCTCGTTCGCACAGTGGTCAACACTCCGGACTTCGATCTCCGGCAGGCCAGCACGGACCGGCTCCTCGCCGCCGTGGACTCACCCGTTCGGACTCTCGCCGCCGTCCGGTCCACCTTTCGCGGCACCGCTAACGTCGAGCTGATCAGCACCCGGGTCGGCGTACGCCCCATGCCGGTCGACGGCGAACCGATCGTCGGCCCTGTCGCTGACGTGCCCGGCCTCTACCTGGCGGTCCTGCACTCCGCGGTCACGCTCGCCCCGGCCGTGGGCCACCTGGTCGCACGGGAACTGGTCGACGGCACCGTTGAGCCGATGCTGACGGGTTGCCGCCTCGACCGCTTTTAGTGGGACCGGCCCGGGTGCATCCGTCCGGCTCAGCGCCGAGGCGGCGGCTGGCCAGGGGCTTTGACACCGGCCCTACCGGGACGGCACGGTCTGATCGTCCGAGTCAGCCGTGCGGGACAGGTCGGGCAACTCGCCGACGGTCCGCGGCGATAACTGACGTCGTTCCAGCCCAGCGAGCCTCGGCTGGGCACGGAAAGCGCGAGATACCCTACCTGCGGTGGTTCGAACCGGGTTACCCGGAGGAGTGGGTGCTGGGATGATGGCAGCGCGACCGATGCCCACACAGGACGACGTGCTCGGGTACTTCGACACGCTGTCGAACTGGGGCCGCTGGGGCGATGACGACGAACTCGGCACCCTCAACCACATCACCGACGACATTCGGCTGGCGGCGGCGCGGGCTGTGCGTCACGGTCGGAGCGTGTCGTGCGCGTGGGAGATCGCCGCACCGGACGAGATGGAGCGGTCGACGACGACGTGCCCGTGCGCCGCCGACATGCCGGGTGCCGAGAACATGCCCGCGCCCGGCTTCCACGCCGACCGGCGCTGGGGTTTCTCGTCCGAGCGACTCGGCATGATGTTTCACGGCAACACCATCACCCACGTCGACTCGCCGTGCCACGTCTTCTGGGACGGCACGATGTACAACGGGCGGTCACACTCGCTGGTCGACGCCGAAACGGGATCGGCGTGGGCGGCCGTCACGGTGGCGGCGAACGGGATCGTCACGCGTGGTGTCCTGTTGGATGTCGCCGGGGTGCGCGATGTGCCGTCGTTGGAACCGGGAGAGGGTGTGTTTCCCGACGATCTCGAGGAGGCCGAGCGTCGCCAGGGTGTGCGGGTCCGGTCCGGCGACGCCCTACTCCTGCGCACCGGCTACGGGCGCGTCCGGCACGAGTCCGGTGTCGCCAGCGGTTTCACGCAGGCCGGCTGGCACGCGTCCTGCCTGCCGTGGCTGCATGACCGCGAGGTCGCACTGATCGGCGCTGACACCCCCCAGGACGTACAACCGTCGGGATACGACGACGTGTTGATGCCGGTTCACGCGGTTGGCCTCGTCGCGATGGGCATGTGGATGCTCGACAATTGCGACCTGGAGGCGTGCGCGGCAACGGCTGCCGAACTCGACAAGTGGGACTTCCACCTCACGGTCGCGCCGGTCCGCCTCGCCGGCACATCCGGAAGCCCGGTCAACCCGATCGCCACCTTCTGACCCTGCGCGCACACATCTGTGGGTACTTCCGGCGCGGTGGTGGACGACTGCGCGGGCACTACCTTCGCGCCTCTCCAGCCGAGGTCTCGTTACCTCCCATCGAGCGTCCCAGGGCCGCGGCCTGCTCGATGATGGCCATCTGCGCCTCGCCTGACGGTGTGATCGGCGCGCCCATCCGATCGAGCAGCACCAGGCAGACAAGGAGTACTCCTCGGATCTGCTCGTGGGACACCGGATGCCTGGTGGACACGTACGAGTCCCAGAGCTGCTCGACGAACACGGTGAAGGTTCGCAGGTCGTCGATCGCACAGCTACCGTCAACGCGCGGATTGAGACCCGAGGGGACGCCGAGCACCTGGGCGGCCCCGTGGACGAGGCCGACGAACATCGTCCCTGTCCGTAGGGCCGGATCCCATATCGTCTTGCCGTCGAAGGCGAAGCTGTAGCTCATGGGCGTCCTTGTATCCAAATATCGAGGCCGACGAACGCCGGCCGGAAGCGAAGCGCTGCACGATCTTATGACCTGTTGTCCGGGCTCCGTGGTCGCGTACACCGGCTGAGGGCTCGGGTGAACCGAATCGGAGGTAATCTCCCCCGGACCGCTGAGACGTGGTCGAACACGGGCACCGACCCGGTACCGACGTGGAAGGAACCATGCGCAGTTTCGAGATCACCTCGATAGGCACCGTCCGTAACGAACGTACGGACATCCAACACACTGACAACTGGGGTGCCGTCCGCAGCACCATCACCATCGACGAGCGCTTCGGCGATGCGTGCCTGCAGGGTCTGGACGGCTTCTCCCACGTGGAGGTCCTCTTCGTCTTCGACCAGTTCCCGGAGCGCGGCGACTACCGCGAACCCCGCCCCTGGCGGGGCCGAACCGATCTCCCGCCCGTTGGCGTGTTCGCCGACCGGGGCCCCCGTCGACCGAACCGCATCGGGGTCACCTGCTGTGCCATCGAATCCGTGCACGGCCGCGAACTGACGGTGGTCGGTCTCGACGCGGTCTCGGGCACCTCGGTCATCGACCTGAAGCCGGCCGTTACGGAGTTCCTACCGGACAACGTCAGGCAGCCGGAATGGGTCAGCCGCCTGCTGTCGGAATACTTCCAGCCGTAGGCCTCGGTGACCTACTGAGCGACGGTGAGGGAACCTGTCTGGGGTGGTCGATAGCGTCACCATCATGAGTGTGCTCGATCACCGTGCTCTCAACCGGGCGCTCCTGGCCCGGCAGCTCCTGTCGCGGCGGCACGACATGCCGGTCACCGAGGCCCTTGAGCACCTGGTCGGGCTGCAGGCACAGGAACCTCTGGAGCCCTACGTCGGCTTGTGGAGCCGGCTGGTCGGCTTCCAACCACCGGCGCTTGTCGAACAGCTGTTGAGCCGCCGAGCGGTCCGCACGCTCCTGATGCGCCGCACTCTGCATCTGGTGACCGCCGGGGACTGCCTCGCGTTACGGCCTGTGCACCAGACGATGCTGGTCAAACGCATGTGGTCGACGCTGCGCCGGGTGCTGCCCGGCGTTGACCTCGACGAGCTGGCGCGACTGGGCCGGCCGTTGTTCGAGGATCGGCCGCGGATGCTGACCGAGGCCGCCCGCCTCATCGCCGACCACTGGCCGGGGGTGGAGCCACGGTGGCTGGGTGACGCGCTCAGCACGCTTGTGCCGCTCGTACAGGTACCGCCCCGCGGTGTCTGGGGTGAGCGGGGCGCCGCGTCCAACACCACGATCGAGGCGTGGCTCGGCCGCCCGCTGGAGCCGGAGTCACCGGATGCCGTCGACGCCCTGGTGCTGCGCTACCTCGCCGCCTACGGCCCGGCGGCCAGCGCGGACATCCGCGCCTGGTCGGGGCTCAGCGGGCTGCGGGAATCCGTCCACCGGTTACGTCCGTCGTTGCGGACCTTCCGCGACGAGCGCGGCCGGGAACTGCTCGACGTGCCCGGCGGTGCGCTGCCCGACCCGGAGACTCCCGCGCCGCCACGCTTCCTGCCGGCGTTCGACAACGCGGTGCTTTGCTACGACGACCGTAGCCGGGTCATCGACGCCGAGCACCGCGGGCTGAGCGTCTCCGGTGCCCGCTTCCTGCTGGTCGACGGCCGGGTGGCGGGCACCTGGGCGGTCACCGTTGTTGACGCCGCGGCGACGTTGCGGATCACGCCACTGCGGGCGCTCAGGACTGGCGAACGCGACGCTGTCGTCGCCGAGGGCGAAAGCCTGCTGACCATGTTTCAACCCGAGCCACAACGCGCCAACCACGTCTCGATCCTGGACGCTTGACACGGGTGTGGGCGCCGTTGCGATGGCGGAACAGCTCGACCGCGCATGACCGGCGCGCGGCCACCCGCCGCCAACCGCACGGTCGTCGGTCTGAAGTCGAATGCGTGAAGACCGGTGAAAGCAGTAGCGTCCTGGCCATGACCTCGGGCGCTTTCGTACCACCCGACTTCGATCCGCCGACATCGCTCGTCACCAGTCGGTTCCGGCTCGAACCGCTGGGCCCTCAGCACAACGTGGCCGATCACGCCGCCTGGACGTCGAGCATCGAGCACATCCGCAGTACGCCGGGTTATCCGGACGGCGACTGGCCACCACCGAACGGCATGTCGCCGGAGGAGAATCGGTCAGACCTACGCCGGCATGCTGACGACTTCGCCAGCGGCAAAGGATTCACCTTCACCGTCCTCGACACCGCCGACGGCGACGTGATCGGTTGCGTCTACCTGTACCCGACGGCCTCCGAGGAGTACGACGTAACGGTCCAGTCCTGGGTACGGGCCGACAGGGCAGACCTCGACAAGCCGCTCGCCACCGCCGTCGTGAACTGGATTGCCACCGACTGGCCGTGGAAGCGCCTGGACCGATGTGGCCGGTGACGAGCTGCCTAACAGATCCGCGGGCAGGGCGCGGACAAGTTGTGGATCGTTGGCGATCCCACCAGCGCGGACGGGCCACGTGACGGTGGCGCGCTAACCCAGGCTCAGGTTGTGCTCCTCGAGCGCGCTCTGGATGGTTCTCAGTGCCTTCGGACCCATGCCGTGCAGCTTGGCCAGCTCAGCACGAGGCACCCCGGCAAGCTCAATCAGAGCCTTGTAACCAGCGTTGTTCAGGGCCCGCGTCGCTGGGGCACCGATCTTCGGCAGGGCGCTGAGAGACGAGTCCACGCGTCCCATCATGTCTGATCCAGCGATGACTGCATCGCATGATACGCCGGCCGAGCGGGTACGACGGGGGGCATGGCTGTGACTCGTCTACTCGCCCAGCTGACGATCGTCGACTTCGAACCCGCCATCAGGTGGTATGCGAAGCTGTTCGGCCGGGATGCTGACGCCCGGCCGATGGACGGCTTGGCCGAGTGGCATCTGGCACCGACTTTCGGGGTCCAGGTATGGGCGGACCCCGAACGCGCCGGACGGTCGACGGTGGTCGTGGACGAGTCCGACCTGGACGGCCTTGCCGACAGGTTGACCCGCGCGGGCATAGATCATCCCGGAGTCCGGCACGTCACCGCCTCGCGCGTGCTCATCGTGACCGATCCGGATGGCAACAGCATCGTGTTCTCGGGGGCATGACATCGGGGGCACGTAACAGACGACCCGCGCGTCCTCGTCACGGGCGCGGCAGCGCGGGGTGGCGGTCTGGTCTGGCGTGCTCCGGGTCAAGGGTCGATGAGCACCTGCCGGAGGAACGCCATCACCTTTCGCCGGAGGAGCAGTCCTCGGCATGGTTGCCGACACGCCAACCACCGTCCGGGTCGGCGCGGGTGGGCGGCCTTCCTGGCGATAGAGTTTTCCTGTGCCGTACGCGCACGAAGGAGCCGCAGGGAGACGACATGCCTGATCCCGGTACGCCGACAGACCACAACGACGCCGTCGAGCCCGAGACCGCGGCGGAGTCCGTGCCGGACGGGTCACCGGCCGAGGACGAGCCTGTCGCCTTCCAGAACCGGGCCGCCCGCCGGGCCAAGACGCAGGCCGCCCAGCAGCGGCAGATCCAGGGAAAGGCCAAGCACTTCGGCGGGCGTGGCTCCGTGCAGGGTCCACGCCAATGGGGCAACCGCCGCAGCGGTTGACCTTACGGCATCCGCCCGCCGTCGGGCTTCGACGGCGGGCGGATCAGGAGTCTCGCCGCCCGTCCGCTGTCCGAACCGTCTCGCTACCGCCGGCCGGAGTCTGCGTCCAGTTGGCGACCGAGGGCGATCCGCACCACGATCATCGTGTACGCGCACAGTATGGCGAGCCCAGCCCACCAGGGCAGCGGGAAGTATCCAGCCGACGGTGCGTAGTGCGCGGTCACCTGTGGATACTCGACAATCGTCTGCCTGACCGCGAAGCTGGCGGCCGGGGTCAACCGGAGCAGCCACTCGGCGACGGTGTCGGGCAGCAGCGGGAATGCGGTGCCAGCATAGGGCAGGACGATCAGCGACAGCCCGACGGCGATCGCCGCCCAGTCGCGGCGCAACCACACGCCGAGTCCGTAGGTGAGGACGGCGCAGAGTGCGAGCACCGCCGGCAGGCCGATGATCAGCTGAGTGCCGGTTGTCACCGGCACCGGCTGCGTCGGGATGCCGTTGCTCTTGAGGATCGCGATGCCCGTCGGGAGGACGACACCGACGGCGACCAGACCCGTGACGAAGGTGGCCCCGCCGATGACGGCCGCCCGTGCGGCGATCATCCGCCGGGGGGTTTCGGCACGCGTCGTGCGTACGCCGTAGCGGGCCGCGACAACGAGCAGAATGATCAGCGCGACGATCAGGCCGGGCAGGGTCGTGTCAACGTCGCGTGGTCCCTCTTCGCCGACCGGCCCGATGTCGCCGGTGCCGCTGACGGTGATGGCGCCGTCCTTCTCGACGACTCCCGACGGGTTCGTGTGTTTCTCCCAGTCGGTGTGATTCATCTGGCCAACGGGGTCGCTGTCCCACCCACCGGTGGCGGCGCCCTCGATTGTGACGTTGTCGAAGACGCCGACCGCCTGGGTGAATCGGACTTCCTCGATCGCGCCACCGAGGCCGACCTTGCGGAGCGTAAGGTCACCTGGGGAGGCGGCGAACAGTCCGACCCGCACCGTGTCCGGCAGCCCGTCGAGGCTCGCCGTTGCGACGGTGTGCCACTGCGTGCCGTCGGCCGACTCGGAGCCGGTGATGGTGTCACCCGAGCGGGTCAGGCGCAGCCAGCGCGGGGACTGCTCCGAGACCTGGCCGGCGCGTCCGGCGATGTCGTTCTTGTAGTCGTACTGGAAGCGCACGCCGTGGCTGCCGGTCATCATCATCGCCGCGTACCGCGAACCCTGCCGCAGGCCGTCCTTGATGATGATCCCTGTCTTCGCCCACGGCACCAGCCCCGGAACGATCTGGTCGTGGTCCGGCGGTGGGTATGTGATGGTTCCCGTCATCGACGTCAGACGGACCGTGATGCTGCCCTCGCGGCCCAGGCCGCGGTGTGCGAACCAGAACCTGTCGCTGACGATGGATCCGTCGTCGATGACGGGAGCGGCGGGGCAGGGACCGGCGCATGACGAGCGGTTGGCTGACGCGGACAGCAGGCCCAGCGCGATGATGGTGAGCGCCGCGGCCGCCAGAGCGATCAGGCGACCGGGGCGCCCGAACGCGGCCCATTCCCGACGCAGGAGTGCGGTGGTTGGCATGCCGTCTGTTCTACGGAGCGCCTCGTAACACCGCTCGAACCGATGTTGTCATGCCGGTGTTAGGTCCGGACAGGCATGCTGGTGCGGTGACCAGCCTGCGCAGCGGGACCGTGGGGGCACGGTTCACCATCTTGTATGCCGTCGTGTTTCTCGTCTCCGGTACTGGGTTGTTGGGGTTGGCCTTTGTGCTCGCCGATAGCGGCGCAGGCAATGTCATCCCCGCCCGGGACTCACCGATCTCCGCCTCGGACAGCCTTCCGGCGGCCCAGCAGCGCATCCGCCAACTGGAGGAGCGGTTGGCCATGGTGGACACGCAGCAGACCGAACAGCTGCTGGCCGGTTCACTTGTGGCCCTGATGGTGATGGCGGTCGTCTCGGTGCTGCTCGGCCGGGTACTGGCCAGGCGCGTACTACGGCCGTTGCGGTCCATCACCAGGGCCACGCGGCGCATCTCCGCTGACAGCCTGAACCGACGGTTGGCCGTCACCGGCCCGACGGATGAGGTGAAAGACCTCGCCGACACCATCGATGAGCTTCTTGAACGGCTCGAGGCGTCGTTCGTCGCGCAGCGCCGCTTCGTCGCCAACGCCTCGCACGAACTTCGTACGCCACTGACGACGATGCGGGCGACGCTGGACGTCGCGGTCGCCAAACCCCACCCGGACGCCTCGACCGTGGCGCTGGCGGACCGTATGCACAGGCAGCTGGACCGGGTCGACCATCTACTCGATGGGTTCCTCGTGTTGGCCCGGGCACAACACGGCACACCGGCCGACGCCGCCCTGGTCAACCTTGGTGACCTCATCGAGGCCGCGCTACACGACAGATCCACCGACGCGCAGACCAAAGGGCTGAGCGTGGTGGTAGACGTGCCGTCGGCGACGGAAGTCCCCGGCAGCCCGGCGTTGCTGGAGCGGCTGGTGGGCAACCTCGTCGACAACGCCGTGACGCACAACGAGCACGGTGGATGGATCCGGATCGCCGCGTCGGCGGGCGCGGAGGGGACCGTGCTGGTCGTCGAAACCGGTGGGCGTCCGCTCGACCAGCGGGAGGTCGACCGGCTGGCGCAGCCGTTCGAGCGGCTCGGTGACGCGCGTACCGGCTCCCCCGGTCTGGGTCTTTCCATCGTGGCGGCCGTGGCGGCCGCGCACGACGGCCGACTCGATCTGCTCGCGCGCCCAGGAGGGGGCCTGCGAGTGTCGGTGACGATCTCACCGGAGAGGGTGCCGGCATGAGGGTCCTCGTCGTCGAAGACGATCCGGACCTGGCCGAGGTCATCGCTGAAGGGCTACGCGACCAGGGGATGGCCGTCGACCTCGCCCACGATGGACTGACTGCCGCCGCCGCACTTGACCTCACCGCGCACGATGTGGTGGTCCTGGACCGGGACCTTCCCGGCGTCCACGGCGACACGCTGTGCCAGATGACGAGCGAGCGAGTGAAGCGGCCGATGGTGCTGATGCTTACCGCGGCCAGCGCACCCGGGGATCGGGTCAGTGGCTTGGCCCTGGGTGCGGACGACTATCTGGCCAAGCCCTTCCACTTCCCGGAGCTGATCCTGCGTATCCGTGCGCTGGCCCGCCGCAAGCCCGACGTGCGCCCCCGGACACTGCGCGTTGCCGGGATCGAGCTCGATCCGATACGCCGGATCGTTGTCCGTGACGGGCGGCAGCTGAACCTCTCGGTGAAGGAGTTCGCCGTGCTGGAGGCGCTGCTGCTGGCAAGCCCAGGCTTCCTGAGCACCGAGACGTTGCTCGAACAGGTCTGGGACGAGAACGCCGACCCGTTCACAAACACGGTCACCGTGACGATAGGCCGGCTGCGCCGCAAACTTGGTAGCCCACCGGTCATCGCGACGACGCCAGGAATCGGCTACCGGATCACCTGACGGGTGGACGTCGCCGAGCAGCGGATGTAGCCCGGAGGTGGAACGTGGGCGAGGCTGGTCTTGTGCGGGATCCAGTCACGCTCACAGGTGCTTCGCATCACTTACCGCGTTGGCGACAGCGGGCGTCCCCATCCGGAAGTCGGGGTCGATCTGGGTGGTGAGGTCGACTCCAGCGCGTTCGTTCGCCCACGCCAGCGCGTTGCGCCGATGGAACTCGTGGGCCCAGCGGGTGAAGGCAGTCCAGTCCTGAACGCTGCGGTCCACGGCGTCCGTCAACTGGCCGAGCACTGCCCGGTTGGCCGGTTCCAGGTCGTCCAGCGGTCCGACGATGCCACGTTCGGCCCGCCGTACGTACGCCGAGCGGCTCATCCAGGTGAGCAGGTCCGAGCCGACATTGTCGCGAAGGAAATCCACATCGGTGGTGTCCTCCACCTTGTTGCCGATGACCGACAGCGCCACGCCGTAGTCGCGGGCGTAGCCGGCGTACTGGTGGTAGACGCTGACGCTGCGTACCGTCGGCTCGCATACCAGGAAGGTGCGGTCGAAGCGGGTGAACAGTCCCGACGCGAATGAGTCGGCGCCGGCGGTCATGTCCACCACAACGTACTCGCCGGGGCCGTCGAGCATGTGGTTGAGCAGCAACTCGACCGCGCCGACCTTTGAGTGATAGCAGGCGACGCCGAGATCTTCGGCGGTGAACTCGCCGGTCACCGCGAGCCGGACGGGTCCGACATTGATGACGCAGGCCGCATAGATCGGGTTGTCCTCCGCCACCCGTAGCAAGCGCGAGCCGGTCCCCGGTGGAGTGGTCTTCACCATCTCGGCAGCGGAACCGATGCGGGGATTGTCGCCTCGCAGGTACTCCTTGATGGCCGGGAGGTGCTCGCCGAGCGGGCTCGTCGGCACGACGACACCTTCCGGTCCGCCGAGCGCGGCCGCGAGATGCTGGTTGATGTCGGCGTCGATGGCCAGTACCGGCCGCTGGTGTCCGGCGAGTTGGCGGGCGAACAGCGCGGCCAGGGTGGTCTTGCCGCTGCCGCCCTTGCCGACAAACGCGACCTTCATCGAACGTTCCTCGAAACGCTAACGGTAATCGTTTCCACAAACAACACGGTAGACCAGTGGACGCCCGCCCGTGCGGTGACGCGCCGGCCGTGTCCACCCAATCGGCACGACGCGACCGCAACGAAAGGGCGGGTCCTCCTTCACGCCCGACCGGCTCGTGCCGGCGCCGGCAGGTCCCGGGCCGGCAGACCGAGGGCGTCCGCGGCGATGCGGTGGATCGCGTCGAGCGTGGTGTCGCGCCCGCCGGCACCCTCCACCATGAGCAGCAGGTGCCGTACACCGGGCAGGGCGGCGGCCTGTTCCAGCCGGGCGGCGCAGCGGCGGGGCGAGCCGACGGGATGGATGTCGACGAGCCGTTCGACGTAGCCGACCAGGTCCCGGTGCTTAGCGGCGGCTCCGTCGATGCGGACGTACTCGCGAGTGCCGGCCAGCAGCGCCGGGAGCCCGGCACGAACGGCGTCCGCGGCGTGCCCGTCGCTGTCCGCCAGGTGGGCCAGGTGAGCGCTGGCGTGGCCCACCTGGTCCCCGTCGTGACCGTGGGTCGCCGCGACCTGGGCGTAGCGGTCGAGCAGCCGAGCCTTCTCGGCGAGGTCGGCGTGCAGGCCGAGCAGCAGCGGCATACCGTGCCGCGCGGCGAGGTCCACCGTCGCGAGCGAGGTCGCCGCGACCCATACCGGTATCCGGCGGGCCGGCCGTGGCACCACCGGTACCGGGCGGAAGGGGAACCGGTCGTTGCCGGCCACGGTCGCCGCGCCGGACAACCAGCGGACCAACACGTCCAGCGCATCCGGGAAGCCGGCGTGGAAGCGGTCCAGGCCGGTGCCGAACACCTCCAGGTCCGTCCAGGGACCACCCCGGCCGACGCCGAGGCGGAACCGGCCACCGGACACCTCGTCGAGCAGCACCGCCTCCTCCCCGACGGCGACCGGGTGGCGGTTCGACAGGATGCAGGCCGCAGTGCCGACCGTGATGTTGCGGGTGGCGCCGAGGAGGTGCGCGGCGAACGTGATCGCCGAGGGACAGACGCCGTACGAGATGAAGTGGTGCTCGGCCATCCAGACACCGGCGTAGCCGGCGGCCTCCGCGACCAGGCCGTACTGGTGGGCGTCGGCGAGCGCCGTGGCATGGGTGCCGCCCGGCCGGTGCCCGGCGAGCAGAAACAGGTGGACGTCGACGTCCCGCCCTGCTCGCCGGGGGGTGACCGGGTCAGCAGTCACGCAACTCGGGCGACTGGTTGAGCAGCTGGCCACGGGTCGAGACGAACCGGCGGTAGGTGTCGGAGTCCACGGCGGAGAGCCGGAACGCCGCCACCCGATGGCAGTTCTGGAAGGCCAGCTTCACGCCGAAATGGCGCTCGAGGCCGGACCGGATGGCGTCGCTGGCCAGCGCCCGCAACAGCTGACCCCGCTCGGACTCGCTCGGGGGCGGCACGACGTTGTCGGCGAACTCGGCGTCGGACGCCTCCAGGTCCGCCACCACCCGGCTGACGGTCTGCCAGGCGTACGGCAGCGAATCACGGACGCAGGCCACGAAAGCGTCATCGTCGACGGCACCCGACTCGGCGGCCCGCAACAAGCTCGGCGGCACGGTGAGAGACATGCTCCTCCTCAGGAACGATAACGATCACGATTGTCATTTCGTTGCGTTGTGAGCACATCACGTCACGGTGTGTGGCGTCAATGGGATGGCAACGGTTGCCCCAACGAGCGGCCCAACTCGCATACACTCAGCCTGCCCGCACCCAGTGTCAGCGTGCCGTCACCCCGATGCCATCGGTGCGTGAGAAGACAGGAACCAGGTCGTGACCGCGGCACTGGCGTTTCTTCTCGCCGCTCCCGCCATCAACCCGATCGTCCTCGTCGCCACGGCGGTCGCCTTCCCGAACAATCCCGAGATGGTCCCGGCCCGCGCCGTCGCCAGCGCGGCCGTCGCCATGGTCATGGGCTGGCTCTGGCTACGCCTGGGCCGCGCCGACTGGATCCGGCTGCCACACCGGCCCGAGTTCGACGGCATGCGTCGCGGCGAGGCGTTCTGGGCCGCCGTCCGGCATGACGTGTCGCACGCCGGCGGCGCCCGACCGGCAGGGCGCGACGAGTCAGCCGGCGCACGGGCACCATCATCCCGAGTCCCGCGTCGGCTGGCTGCTCGTTCTGCCCGCCATCGGGCTACTGCTGGTCACCCCGCCCCCGCTCGGCTCGTACGCGGCCAGTCAGGCCGGGACGGCGGTCGGCACAGCCGAGGATCTCGGATATCCCCCGCTGCCCGCGGGTGATCCGGTGCCGACCAGCGTCCTCGACTACGCCGCCCGGGCCCTGTTCGACAAGGGTCAGGCATTCGGTGACCGGCGGATCCAACTCACCGGCTTCGTCATCCCCGGCCCGGACGGCGAACCGGTTCTCGCCCGGATCGTCATGTCCTGCTGCGCGGCGGACGGTCGGCCGGTCAAGGTCGGCATGACCGGCGCGGTACCGACCGGCCTGACCGCCGACACCTGGATCCAGGTCACCGGCCGTTACACCGACCGACTCGGACGCGACCCGATCAACGACCTGGAGATCCCCTACATCAATGTCGAGTCCTGGCACCGCGTGGCCCCACCGGCCAATCCGTACGAATAGCCGATCGCCGTATCCGGCATGCCACCCGACGCAGCACGCGGACCACAAGGGACCGGCGCGATCCTCGCCGCGCCCCGGCAGCGCCAAGGACCGCGACCGTCCCGGCACCGGGCGCCGGCGGAGCCGCCAGCCTGCCCCCAAGCGCTCGGCGCGCTCACCCTGTTCGTCGTCACCGCCGCGTACGACGGTGACGAGCGGGAGGCCGAACGCGGCGTCTACGAGCCCGACCGGACGCTGCTGGTCCGCGTGGGCGTCCGATCAGGGAACGAGCGGGCCACGCAGCACCTCACGGGCGACGTCATCGTCGCCGATAACCTGGCTCCAGGGCATGGGGAGCCGACCCCACAGCGCTAACAGGAAGCTCCTGTGCGGTACCGCTCAGCGTGGCGACCGGGTCACCCGGCCCGAGCACCCAGGAGGCGTCAAGGTCAATGGCGGTGAAGTGGACCGCCGCCGAGGGCGGGGTTGCCCGCCGCCGTTGAATCTGGCGTGGTGCCAGCACCTCGACGATCGCGGCGATGCCGTCGCCGCACAGCAGTGGGTCAAGCGTGCTGGCTATGCCGAGCGCGTGCTCTGCGTCCCAGCGATGCACGAGCGTCTCCAGGCAGCGGCGTCGACGCCAGAAGTCGACGGTATGCGGCGGGTAGAAGGTCCAAGCCTCGGCCGCGGGATGGGCGGCCAGTGCGTCGGTGAGGATTTGGACGGTGCTCGCGAACCAGGGGCCGATGTCGGCCGGCGCCGGTGCCGACTGATGGTCCCCGTGTCCTTCGACGATGGCGGTGGACGCCCACAGGTTTCCCTGGCCGAGGTGTTCGGCGAAGTCGCGCAACGTCCAGTCACCGCAATGCTCGACCGGTGCGGTGAGGTTGCCAGTCAGGCAGTCTTGGAACGCGGTGAGCTCGTGGCGCAGAAGCGCAAGATGATCTTACTCCACCCGCGAGACTCTACTCAGGCGACATCGACCCAATGGTCTTCCCGCGCTGTGGAACGATTCGCCCACCTGGTCTGGACGCATCGCCCTCTGCCGATGACCGCGCCCACTCATGCGCGACTACTGGTCAAGCCCCGATGGGACTCATCGACGGAGGGCCATCAGGGCCTGACCGGCCCGCTGGTATGGGACCGTCGCATCGGTGAATCCGGCTCGGCGGGCCGTCTCGCGATGCCACTCGGTCGACGCGACGAATTCCGCCGACTCCAGGCCGCTGAACGCCGTCATCCGCTCGGTCAGCAGCGGTGTCATCGACGGCTGCGTGGCCAGGGCGGTCCACCACGTGGTCCACGGGTCGGTCCCGCCGCTCTGCTGCTTCGCGGCGGCGGGCGCGACCGGCGCGACAGGCGCGACGGGCGCGACGGGCGCGACGGGCGCGACGGGCGCGACGGGCGCGACGGGCGCGACGGGCGCGACGGGCGCGACGGGCGCGACGGGCATAGCGTCGCCGACCAGGAGCAGTCCATCCGGGGCGAGCAGGTGCCGGGCCTCGGCGTACCAGTCGCGGACCCGGTCCTCGGGCAGGTAGTGCAGGGTCATCAGAACCAGCACCAGGTCGTATGGGCCGCCGGCCGGCGAAAGCCAGTCGGGTGCGCCGATGTCGGCCCGGACGGTACGCACCTGCGGCAGGGCGGTGTTGGTGAGGGCCAACAGGACCGGGTCGAGGTCGAGCACGGTCACGCGCGCGTCGGGCCACCGCCCCAGGACCGCCTCGGCCGTGGTGCCCGGCCCGCCCCCGACATCAAGTACTCGCTCCGGCGGGCGTCCGCGAACGTGTTCGGCGACGGCGAGACCGGCAGCCAGGAGGACGTCGCGGCCGGGCTGGTAGTGGCTCATCATGGTTTCCCAATCGCGCCGCCACCGGGCGACAACCTGGGGTGCCGGAGTGGTCGCCATCGTCAGACCTGGACTGGTTCGGCGTGGTCGTGCAGTTCGCCAAGGTCCCATTCGGGCGTCACCGGCAGCCGGCCGGTCTCGGCTGACCCACGGTCTGACGCCCCTTGTGCGGACGGCGGTGTGCAGGCCTGGTGCGGCATCACATCTCCTCACGGGGCAGGTGCAGGAGGTCAACTGCGGCACGCACGCTCGCCTTCCACCGCGGTCGCCGGTGCCAGGTGTTCGACCATGACATCTGCCGCTTCGGCACGGCCACGCAATCTCCTTCGTCGGGAGGACGAACGCAGCTTAACCGGATCGGTTTCCGTTTCTGGTCTGGCCCCTGCGCTCGGGACCCCTGGAATCCCCCCTGGGTAGCCATGCTAGCGTTCGGTAATGAAAATCGTAATCGTTGTCTGGAAGTCGCATGGTGGTCCAAGCGTCAACTGATCCGGCTCCGGCGGAGCCCGACCCGCAGCAGCACGCGGTACCCGGCAGGCGCACCTCCGGGCAGGCACCGCTGGGACCGCTCATCGGGCTGCTCGCCATCGGCCTGCTCGCCTCTGCCGTGGTGGTGATCGGCCTCGGCGCCGCGGTCGTGCCACCGGTAGCAACCGCGCGTTACCTGTGGGCGGGCGTGACCGGCGGCGCGATCGCCGCCGACGAGGTGACCCGCTACCAGATCATCTGGCAGATCCGTACGCCCCGGGTACTGCTCGCGGCGTGCGTGGGTGCCGGGCTCGGCGCCGTCGGGGTGGCCGTACAGGCACTGGTGCGCAACGCGCTCGCCGACCCGTACGTGCTCGGTGTCTCCTCGGGCGCGTCGGTCGGCGCGGTCGCCGTCACCGTCTCCGGTGGGCTCGCCGCCGCCGGTGTGTACGCCGTGTCCGCCGGCGCCTTCCTCGGCGCGATGGCGGCCACCGCGTTGGTGTTCCTGGCGTCCTGGAGCCGGGCCGGACTGACCCCGCTGCGGCTGGTGCTGACCGGAGTGGTGATGTCGTTCGGTTTCCAGTCGCTGATGGCGATGATCGTGTACTTCTCGCCGGACAGCGAGGCCACCAGCACGCTGCTGTTCTGGACGATGGGCGGCTTCGGTGCCGCTACCTGGGGGTCGCTGCCCCCGGTCGCGGCCGTGGTGCTCGCCGGCGTCGTCCTGCTGGCCCGGCAGAGCCGGACGCTGGACGTGATGACCTTCGGCGACGAGACCGCCGCCAGCCTCGGCGTGGACAGCACCCGCGCCCGTACCCTGCTGTTCGTCGTCACGTCCCTGATGACCGGGGCGACGGTGGCCGTGAGCGGCGCGATCGCCTTCGTCGGTCTGGTGTTGCCGCACCTGGTGCGGATCGTGGTGGGGGCGACACATGCCCGGGTCATCCTGGTCACGCCGCTGGTAGGCGCGCTGTTCATGGTGTGGGTGGACCTGCTGTCCCGCACCGTGGTCGCCCCCCGAGAGCTGCCGTTGGGCGTGATCACGGCGCTGGTGGGTGTTCCGGTGTTCATTGGGCTGATGCGGCGCCGCGGCTACCTCTTCGGCGGTCGGTGATGACGGATCTGAAACTGGACGCGGTCACCGTGCACGCCGACGGGCATCCGCTGCTCCGAGCCCTGTCATTGACCGTCGGCACTGGGCAGGTCGTCGGTCTGGTCGGCCCGAACGGGTCAGGCAAGTCCACAGCGTTGCGCTGTGTCTACCGGGCCCTGCGACCGTCCCGTGGCGTGGTCCGCGTCGGCGGCAGCGACCTGCGCGCCATCGCCCGGCGGGACAGCGCCCGCACAGTAGCCGCCCTGACCCAGGACGGCGGTTCCGACCTCGACTTCACGGTGGCGGAAGTGGTCGCCCTCGGTCGCACCCCGCACCTGCGGGGCAACCAGGCGTTGAGCCGCCGCGAGCGCGAGTTGTGCGAGCGCGCCATGGCCCGGCTGCACATCGCCCATCTCGCCGAACGCGGTGTGCTGAGCCTGTCGGGTGGGGAACGCCAGCGCGTCCTGGTGGCGCGGGCGCTCGTGCAGGAGCCGGAGATCCTGATCCTCGACGAGCCAACCAACCATCTCGACATCGCGCACCAGATCCAGCTGCTGTCCCTGCTGCGCGGGTCCGGGCTGACCGTGCTCGTGGTCCTGCACGACCTGAACCTGGCCGCCGCGACGTGTGACCGTATCGCGGTCCTCGCCGACGGCGCGCTGGTCGCCGCCGGCAGCCCGTGCGAGGTGCTGACCACCGTTCTGTTGCGCGACGTGTTTGGGGTTTCCGCCACGGTGGTCGCTCATCCGCTCACCGGTCATCCGCAGCTGTTGTACGCCCTGACAGAAGAAGCAGTCGAAGGAGAGTTGTTCGCCCATGAACGCCAGGTCTGACCGTCCGAGCGGGTCGCTGCGCGCCACCGCGGCGGGGTTGAGCGCCGTCCTTCTCCTCACCGCGTGTGGAGCCGAGGTGCGGGAGTCCGCGGATGCCCGCACGGTGACCGTGCAGCGGTGCGGCGAGGACGTCGAGTACACCACCCCGCAGCGGGCGGTGGTCTACGAGGGGGGTAGCGCCGACAAGATGTTCGCGCTCGGCCTCACCGATCACGTACACGGTTACGTGATGCCGCCGGCGAACCCGCCGGTGACCGAGTCACCCTGGGCCGCCGAGTACGCCAAGGTCGAGTTCCTCGGCGACGACCTGCTCAACCGGGAACTGGTCGTCGACGCCAAGGCCGACTTCGTGGTGGCCGGCTGGAACTCCGGCTTCAGCGACAAGCGCGGCATCACCCCGGAGATCCTCGACGGGCTCGGCATCCAGAGCTTCATGCACGCCGAATCCTGCTTCAACTACCCCGGGTTCCCGCAGCGGCACACGCCGTTCGAGGGTCTCTACACCGACCTGGAGCGGCTGGGCATGATCTTCGGCGTCGAGGCGAAGGCGACCGAGACGATCCGCGCCATGCGCGACCGCGTCGAGAAGGTGAAGGCAGCGGCACCCGCCGAAAAGCTTCCCGTCTTCCTCTACGACTCCGGCACCGACCAGCCGTTCACCGCCGGCCGGCAGGTGCCGCCCACCGACATCATCACCGCGGCCGGCGCCCGCAACATCTTCGGTGACCTGGACGCCCGATGGACCCAGGTCAGCTGGGAGGCCGTGGTGGAGGGCCAGCCGGAGGTCATCATCATCCTCGACTACAACGACAAACCCGCCCAGGAAAAGATCGACTTCCTGAAGACCTTCCCCACCACCAAGAGCCTGCCCGCCGTGGTCAACGACCGGTTCTTCGTCCTGGACTACAACGAGGGAATCTCCAGCCCACGCAACATCGACGGGCTGGAGAAGTTCGGCGAGTACCTGCGCGGCATCCGCCCCTGACGCCGTGCGATCCACCGCCCCGGCTGTCAAGCGGCCCACCGAGCGCCCGAGGTTGTTGCGCGACTCCTCGTTCCTGCGACTGTGGACCGGCACCACGGCGTCCGGCCTGGCCACCTGGGCCCTGCCGTTCATCCTCGGCCTCGCGATCGTCGACAACAGCCTCGATGTGACCGGGCTGGGGATCGTCCTGGCGGCGCGTACCGTCGGATTCCTGGCCGCGGTGCCGGTCGGCGGGGTCCTCGCCGACCGGCACTCACGCCGCGCCGTGGTGTTCTGGTCCGGCACCGCCGCCGCGCTGGCGACCCCGCTCATCGCGGCCGGCCTGGGCCGGTCGGTGGCCCTGATGGTCGGCGCCGCCGCCGTCGTCGGCGCCGGCCAGGGCGCCTGCCGACCGGCGTTCCAGGCCCTCACCGCCGAGGTGGTCGACGTGGACCGCCGGCAGCCGGCCAACGCCGCGATCACCTTCGCGGTCCGGGTCACCACCCTGCTCGCGCCCGCCGCGACCGCGCTGCTCGCCATGGTGACCACCATCCCGTTCCTGCTCCTCGGCACGGCGGCGCTGTGGGCCGTCGCCGCCGCGCTGCCGCCCGGCGGCACCCACCGGCCGGAACCGGCGGCCGGGAAGCACCGGTTCGTCACCGAGTTCATCGACGGCATCCGGGAGGCGCGCCGCCACCCCTGGTTCCTCGCCGGGCTGGGCGCCCTCACCGCGGTCATCGCCACCGGCTACTCGGCCACCGGAGTCGCCCTCCCGATGGTCAGCCGGGACCGCTACGGCACCGTGGCCGTGCTGGCGGCCGCGATCACCGCCTACACGGTCGGCGCGCTCGGTGGCGCGCTGCTGATCGCCCGATGGCGGCCCCGCGCGCCGGGCTTCACCGCCCTCGCCGGCCTGGCCTGTTACGGCTTCGCTCCGCTCAGCCTGCTGCTGCCGGCACACCCGTACGCGGTCGTCGCCGCGTACGCGCTGGCCGGGCTCGGCATCGAGATGTTCAACGTGCCGTGGTTCACCGCCACCCAGCGGGAGATGGAGCCGAAGACGCTGGCCCGCGTGTCCTCCCTGGACTTCCTCGTCTCCTACGGCCTGGCGCCCGTCGGCCTCGCGCTCATCGCACCGGCGATCAGCGCCGTCGGGGCACCGGTGGTCCTCACCAGTTGCGCCGCGGTGTGTTTCGCGGCGCCGGCGCTCGCCGCTCTCGTTCCCGGCGCCAAGCACTTCGCGTACTCACGAAAGGGCCGTTGGCCGTGACCGATGAACACCAGATCTCCGGTGAGTACCTTCACCTACTCAGCGAGCCGGCGTGGTAGTCGCTGCGCGCCCCGGTGACCGAGGCGCTGTCGGCGCCCGGAGGTACGTCAGCCGTTGGGGGGCTGAGCAGGCTGTCCAGCACCGACCGGGCGGCGCTGATGCGGTCGATGTCGACGGTCATGCGCCGCCGTTCCCGGGCGAGTCGCTCGCGGCAGTCCGCCAGGAGCAGCTTCTCCCCCTTCATGCACGTCAGGATCTCCCTGATGAGGTCCAGGTTCAGCCCCGCGGCCAGCAGAACCTGGACGTGTTGGACGGCGCGTACGTCGGCCTCCCGGAACACTCGGTAGCCGCTGGGCGTCCTCGTGGGCTTGAGGACACCCTTCTCCTCGTAGTGCCGAAGCGCCCGCACGCTGACGCCTGTCGATCTCGCCAACTCACCGATACGCATGGGCTCCATCCCTTGTGGTGTTCCCTTGACCCTCACGCCCACGTCAGACTTTAGTGTCCGGGCATGATTCGGCTAGCGATCCTGATGTTCTGCGTCTTCAGCATCACCACAGGTGAGTTCGTTGTCGCCGGCATCCTCCCCGAGGTAGCGACGGACTTCCAGGTCACGGTGGGGACCGCAGGGCTACTGATCACCGCCTATGCGGTCGGAATGATTGTCGGTGGACCGGTTCTGACGGCCCTCACCGCCCGCGTCGACCGCAAGCGGCTGATGCTGGCTCTGCTCGGTGTCGCGGTGGGGGGAAACGCGGTCTCCGCGACGGCTCCGGACTTCAGCCTGTTACTCGGCGCCCGGGTGGTGACCGCGCTGGTGACGTCGACCTTCTTCGCGCAGGCCATCGTCGTCGTCATCCGTTCCGCGGCGCCGGATCGTGGCGCCACCGCGGTCGCCAGGCTTGCTCTCGGAATGAACCTGGCGATGGTGCTCGGCGCCCCGCTCGGCACGGTCATCGGACGGATCTGGGGTTGGCAGATGACGTTCGCGGCGATCGGAAGCGCTTGCCTTCTCGGCATGATGCTCGTCGCCAGATTCATCACGTCGCCACGAGAGGAGGCCCGCTCCTCCGCCCTCGCCGAACTGCGGGTGCTACGCCGGCGACCGGTGCTGCTGGCCCTGACGATCACCGCAGTAGGCAACGTCGGCGCACTCATGGTGTTCAGCTACCTGGCCCCGCTGCTGACAAACGTCGCCGGCCATGCCGCGGGTCGGCTTCCCACGCTGCTGCTGACCTACGGCATCGGCGCCACGATCGGTGGCCTGCTCGGCGGCACGCTGTTCGACCGGCGCCCCCGCACGGCCCAACCGGTACTCCTGGGGTGTCTGGCCGCGGCGTTCGCCGTCGCCTGGTTCGTCGCGACCAGCCCCACGCCGAGCGCTGTCGCCGTGGCGGTGATCGGCGCGCTCAGCTTCGCGATCATCCCCGGCATGCAGGCCCGCGTCATGTCAGCCGCGCACGAGGCACCAACTTTGGCGATGGCCGTGAACGCCTCCGGTTATCAGGTCGCCGCGGCTGTCGCCGGCCTGGCCGGTGGGTTGATCGTCGACTCGGCCGCCGGTCCACGGACGATCTATCCGGTGGCCGCCGCTCTCACGGTGTGCGGACTCGTTCTCAGCGCCGCGGCCGTCCGACCTGCGCGATCACCATCCAGCCGTCCGGACCGACCAACCGGGCCGCGAGACCGCGCGACAGCGATCCGCCGTTAGTCACGGTCGCCGGGCGTGGTTCCGCGTGTCGGCGGCGCCCCTTCCGGGACTTTCCGCACGGAGGTGGTCACGTCCGCATCTTGTTCCGGACAGGAGTCGTAGACGAGTGCCGTAGCCCACCGGGTGACGACGAGAGCGGCGACGATGCGCCGCCCGTGGCGCCCACCGACGGCCGGCTCGGCGGGCGCCATCGTGGCGATCGCCATCAGCCGCCGCAGCAACCGCCGGACTGGCCGCTGGCGGGTACGGCGTCGACATTGATGCGGTTCAGCGGTGCGGACAGCAGACCGCCAGAGATGCCGGTGGCCAGGCCCTTGCCAACCGTCTCCGTCGGGGCCGGGCCGCAGGCACTCTCGGTGCCGGCGGTGTCAGCGGGATTGCTGTTGCAGACACCGGTCTCCGGCAGGTCGAGCTGCACGTCGCGGGCGGCCTCCCAGTCGCCCGCGAGGGCGGCGACGACGGAGCGCACCTGCTCGTAGCCGGTGGCCATGAGGAAGGTCGGCGCGCGGCCGTAGCTCTTCATGCCGACGGCGTAGTAGCCGACCTCCGGGTGGGCGAGTTCGTCGACACCGTGCGGTGGCACGGTGCCGCAGGAGTGCTCGTTCGGGTCGATCAAGGGTGCGAGGGCCCGGGTGGCGCCCATTACCGGGTCGAGGTCCAGGCGCAGTTCGGCGGCGAGCGTGTGGTCGGGGCGGAAGCCGGTGGCGGCGACGATCCGGTCCACGACGACGGACTCCTCACCGCGGTCGGCGTGCCGGACCACCACGGCGACCCGCCCCCCCGTCGGGGTGAGTGCGTGCACGGAGAAGCCGGTGAGCAGCCGGACCCGTCCAGCTTCCACGTGTTCGCGTAGCCGGGAGCCGAGCGCGCCGCGGGCGGGGAGCGCGTCGGCTCCTCCGCCGCCATAGGTGCGCGCCGGGTTGGCCGAGCGGATCGCCCAGGTCACTTCTGTGCCGGGCTCGGCGGCGGCCAGCTCGGCCAGGGAGAGCAGGGTGTTCGCCGCCGAGTGACCGGCGCCGACGACGAGCGTGTGTCGGCCGGTGAACCGGTCCCGGTCCAGGCCGAGCACGTCCGGCAGGGCGTGCTCCAGGTGCGCGCCGGCCTCTGCTTCTCCACGGGCCGGCAGGCCGGAGGCGCCGAGGACGTTGGGAGTTCCCCAGGTGCCGGACGCGTCGATGATCGCCCGGGCCAGCAGCTCGTCGCCGTCGGCGAGGCGGATCAGGAACGGCGTCCGCTCCCGGCCGGCCGTACGCAGTCGGTCCAGGCCGAGGCGGCTGATCGCTGTCACCCGAGCGGCGTAGCGCAGGTGGGGCTTGAGCTGTGGCAGCTGCGCGAGGGGCTGGAGGTAGTCGGTGACCAGCTCTGCGCCGGTGGGTAGTAAGTCCTCGGCCGGGGCGACCCAGCCGGCGTCGTCGAGCAGCCGGCGGGCGGCCGGGTCGATGTTGTAGCGCCACGGGGAGAACACCCGCACGTGCCCCCACTGACGCACCGCCGCGCCGGCGGTGTCACCGGCCTCCAGGACACGGAAGGGCAGGCCACGCTCGTGCAGGTGGGCGGCGGCGGCCAGGCCAACGGGGCCCGCGCCGATCACCACGACGGGCAGCTCGTCCACGGTGCTCATCGGAAACTCCTCTGTGTTGAGAACTGTCGAATTAATGAGGTGTAGCGGTGCCGGCGCCGGCGGAGCCGCAAGAGCCCGTTCTCTCCCTCTATCGTTTATCGGCGATTTACGATTGAAGTGTAACGGGTGCCGTCGCGGCGAGGTGAACCGTCGCGACAACGAGACGGGCGATCGCGCCAAGGGTGGCGGAATCGACCTTGTCAGGGCTGTCCGCGGGGCTGTGGTAGCCACCCATACCCGCACCGATCCCCACCGCGGCGAACCCGGCACCGCCGTAGCGGCGGTTGTCCGATGCCACCGGGCCCGCCATCAGGGGCATCCCGGTGTGGCGCCCGGCCTGGTCGAGCACGGCGAGGAGGAAGTGGGCAGGGCCACCGGCCTCAACCGCGGCAGCGCCCTCCAGGCGGCCGGCACCGTCGACGTTGACGACCAGAGGTGTGGCGCCCGCGGCGCGGAGTTGACTCGCGTGGTGGGCGGAGCCCAGAGCACCAACCTCCTCCCCGTCGAGCAACGCGACGGACAGCCCTACGCCGGCTGGCAGCGCGGTGGCGAGAACGCGGGCCGCCTCGAGGACCACGGCGACGCCGGTGGCGTTGTCCGAGGCGCCAGGCAGGCGGAGCCCGGGGTGGTCGCCAACACCGTCGTAATGGGCGGTCAGGAGCACACTGACACCACCCGCGACGGGTCGCCGGATTCGGGCGTGGATGTTGGCGCCGGTCACGTCAGCACGGCGCAGCGGCGCGGCACCGGCCAGCCAGCCGTCATTGGCGGTGGCGGCGGTGAGCACCGCGTGGTGGGTGTCCGGGTCGAGGGTCAGCACCGGAAGTGGCCCCGGGTCCGGGGCGGCAAGCATGGTGAACTGCCAGCCCTCGGCGTCAACCGGGCGGCGGACCAGCAAGCCGACCGCGTCGCGGATATCACGATGGGCGTCGAACAGGCTCATCTCGGCCGGCACGGCCAACCACCGCCCGGCCGGGTCATCCCTGCCGCCCGCGACGCCGAGGATGCCACGATGGCTGTCGGACGTGTCGGCAGAAGCCGGGTGAATCGCGACCTGCCGCCCGAACACCAACTCCTCGGTGCCGCGCCGATCGCCCCAGGTGATCGTCGGCCTCTCGTACACCTGCGGTACGGCGCGGACGGGGAACTCCTCGGTGTGGACGCCGGCGCTGAGCGCGGTGAGCTGGTCGACGAGCCAATCGCGGGCCACCGCCGCACCGGCCGAGCCGACACGCCGCCCTGCCATGCGGTCCGAGGCAAGGGTGCTGACGGTGGCGGCCATCCGGTCGGCACCGACCCGCTCGAGCAGGTCAGGAAGGTCGCTTGGGGTGGTCATGCACAACATCCCTGCCCGGCGGCGATGGCGTCAGCCTTCGCCTCGGTGCCACAGCACGAGTCAGCCGCCACAGCGACCTGCCGGCTACCGCAGCACGGGTCACCGCTGACGTTCTCACCAGCCGGCGGAAGGATCCCGCCGACAGCTTGGGCGGGGCTGCCACAGCAGGCGCCGGAGCCCGTGACCCGCAGCGCCGCGGCGGGGTCGCCGGTGAAGCCGCCGGCGCCGGAAGTGTTCTTGCTCATGTCGATCCTCTCGTTGACAAGGGCTGATCGGCTCGCCAGACATCTGTCTTGACGTCTGTCGAATCAGAGGCTTCCACACTGATTAGAGGAATGTCAACCTAGACGGGTGTCGAAGCAACAGGCGCCTCATCCCGTGATCGATCTCAACGCCGACGCGCCGTGCTGCCCGCCACCTCGCCGCGCCGCTGTCGATCGAGCCGCTGCTCGCGGCTCCGCGAAGTCGATTGACGCCGGATCTCCCCCGGGGAGATCGCCCACACCCTCGACATGGCGACGAACCTGGTCGCCCACCACGTCCGGGTCCCCACCGACGCGGACCTGGTCGTCAAAGGCCGCTCCGAGGGTGACCGCCGCCGCACCCACCTGCGCCTACGAACCGAAACGCTGGCGGCCCTCGCCACCCCGCAGCTGACCGGTGTGGGTCGGGTGGTGTTCGTCTGCACCCACAACTCAGCCCGCTCGCAACTGGCGGCCGCGCTGTGGAAGCAGCGCACCCGCCGCGAAGTCGCCTCCGCCGGCACGAAGCCGGCGATCCGGGTCCATCCTCGCGCCGTAGCCGTGGCTCACCGCCACCACCTCGACCTCGACCCAACCAATACCGCCCACGTCACCGACGTCGTGCGTGGTGACGACCTGGTGATCGCTGTCTGCGACAACGCCCACGAAGAACTGACCGGACCGGTCCGCCCCCGCCTGCACTGGTCCGTCCCGGACCCGGTCCGCGTGGACACCGACGAGGCGTTCGAAGCTGCCTACGCCGATCTCGCCGACCGCGTCGACCGGCTCGCCCCCGCTGTGCTGCCCGGAGGTCCCCGATGACCGACATCAACGGCCAGCCACGCCAGGAGATCACCCTCGACCAGCAGGTCGCGCTGCACACCGCCGCCACCCGGCTCGCCGAGCAGTTCGACGGCATCTACGGCACCGAAACCATCGAACGGTTCCTGCACAGCAGCTACGAGCAGTTCGCCACCGCCGCCAGCATCGCGAACCACCTGCCACTACTCGCCGAGCGGTTCGCCCGCCAGCGCCTGCGCGCCCTGGCCCGTGTCGAGGGTCACCACCGTGATGGCCGGCCGGTCGTGCTGTTTCTGTGCACCCACAACGCCGGCCGTTCCCAGATGGCCCTGGGCTTCTTCACCCACCTGGCCGGCGACCGAGCGATCGCCTGGTCGGGCGGCAGCGAACCCGGCATCGCGATCAACCCCTCCGCGATCGCGGCAATGGCCGAACGCGGCATCGACATATCGGGCGAGTTCCCCAAGCCGTGGACCGACGAGGTGATCCGCGCCGCCGACGTCGTGGTCACGATGGGCTGCGGCGACGCCTGCCCCGTTTTCCCGGCACCCGCTACGAGAACTGGACCGTCGCCGACCCGGCCGGCCTTGGCTTGACCGAGGTGCGGGCGATCCGCGACGAGATCGAGCGCCGCGTCCGTCGCCTGCTGCATCAGCTCGGCGTTTCGGCGTCATGACCAGGCTCGTTCCCAACCACCCAAGCAGGGGCGCCCTCGCTCGACGCGCACGGGCCAGCATCGACAATCCACGGGAGTGTCCATGAGCACCGCCACCAGAGCCGACTCCACCGCACAGGTGGTAGCGCGCCTGTCGCGCCTCGACCGGTTCCTGCCGGTGTGGATCGGCCTGGCCATGATCGTCGGACTGCTGCTCGGTCGAGCCGTTCCCGGGCTGGGCGCGGCCCTCGACACCGTCAAGATCGGGGGATATCGCTGCCCATCGCCCTCGGCCTGCTGGTCATGATGTATCCGGTCCTGGCCAAGGTGCGCTACGACCGCCTCGACGCGGTCACCGGCGACCGGCGCCTGCTGGCCTCCTCGCTGGTCCTCAACTGGATCGTCGGCCCCGCCCTCATGTTCGCCCTGGCCTGGGTCTTCCTGGCCGACCAGCCGGAATACCGCACCGGCCTGATCATCGTCGGTCTGGCCCGCTGCATCGCCATGGTCATCATCTGGAACGACCTCGCCTGCGGCGACCGGGAGGCCGCCGCCGTCCTCGTCGCCCTCAACTCCGTCTTCCAGGTCCTCGCCTTCGGCCTGCTCGGCTGGTTCTACCTCTCGGTGCTGCCGGGCTGGCTCGGCCTGGACGGCGCCGCTGGAGGTTTCGGGCTGGGACATCGCCGGTAACGTGCTTGTCTTCCTCGGCATCCCGCTGCTCGCTGGTTACCTCTCCCGCCGCTTCGGCGAGCAGACCAAGGGCCGCGACTGGTACGAGCAGCAGATTCTGCCCAAGGTCGGACCCGTCGCCCTGTACGGCCTGCTGTTCACCATCGTCATCCTGTTCGCCCTCCAGGGCGAAGCCATCACCGACCGACCGGTCGACGTGGCCCGGATCACCCTGCCGCTGCTGGTCTACTTCGCCCTCATGTGGGCCGGGTCCTACCTGCTCGGCCGGGCCATCGGTCTGACCTACGCACGCACCACCACCCTGGCCTTCACCGCGGCCGGCAACAACTTCGAACTGGCCATCGCGGTCGCGATCGGCACCTTCGGCATCGCCTCCGGCCAGGCCCTCGCCGGCGTCGTCGGCCCGCTGATCGAGGTGCCCGTTCTCGTCGGCCTGGTCTACGTGTCCTTGTGGGCCCGTCGTCGGTTGTTCCCCACTCCCGGGCCTCGGCCGTGACCTGCCTCGACGGCGGGTCCGACGCCGTCATGGGCACCACATGTGCCGCGGCCTGCGACAACCACCTGACCTTGGAGATCCCGTTGCCCGACAAGCCCAGCGTCCTGTTCGTCTGCGTCCACAACGCCGGCCGATCCCAAATGGCGGCTGGCTGGCTACGGCACCTCGCCGGCGACACCGTCGAAGTCCGCTCCGCCGGCTCCGCCCCCGCCGACACCGTCAACCCCGCCGCCGTCGAAGCCATGGCCGAGGTCGGCATCGACATCACCGATCAGACTCCCAAACTGCTCGAGTACGCCACGGCCCGATCGTCGGACGTCATCGTCACCATGGGCTGCGGCGACGCCTGCCCCGTCTTTCCCGGCAAGCGCTACGAGGACTGGAAACTCGAAGACCCCGCGGGCAAAGGAGTCGAGGCCGTCCGCCCGATCCGCGACGAGATCCGCACTCGCGTGGAGAGGCTCCTCACGCAGCTACGCCGCACCGCCTGACGGCACCATCGTCCGCGGTGTGCGCCAACCTGGCGCCACTCGTGACCGGGGCAGCCGGTCCGGGTCTGCCGCGGAGGGCTCGTCGCCGGCCGGGCCAGTGCCACACCGGGTCACCCTCGATTGCTGCGGCACGTCGCCGGGGCCTCGGCGGCTACGGCAACTCGTGCAGGCGAGAGGCGATATCGGCGACGGTTGCTTTCGCTGTCCGGCCGGCACCCACAAGCGTGGCTGAGGCTGGCCCCGTCCAATCCCCGTAGCCGAGCAGGTAGAGGCGAGGCTCGTCCACCGACCGAGTGCCCTGTACGGCCGCCTCCCCCCGTCGCCAGCGTGGCAGCAGCGGCGCGAGGTGATTGAGATCGGGTTGGAAACCCGTACACCAGATCACGGCGTCACAAGGCTCCTCGGTGCCCGCGGTGGTTCGGGTCATCGTCGTTGTGCTTTTCGCAGGAACTCGAGGACCACGGCTTCGCCCCGGTGGTCTCCGGCCCTGCGGAAGAGGCGTGCTGCCCGCCGGTTCACCACGATGGCCTCGTCCAACTGACGCGTGTCCACGAGTGCGCCACCAAGGCAGAGCAGTGCCTCACGCTCTCCCTCGTGGTCGCCTATCTGCTGGCAGGTCGCGAGAGCTTTCCGGATGACGGGCAGACTCTCCGCCGGCCGGTTCAGGCCCAAGAGGGCCTGGATGACATGGAACAGGGCCCTGATCTCGAGGGTGCGGTCGCCAATCGCGCGGAAAAGGTCGGCGGCGCGCCTGGTCGGTGCCAGCGCCTCCGCATCGCGCCCCACCCGGATCAGGGCGAGACCGAGGTTGGTAAGCGTCGCGGCTTCGTTCGCGGACATGCCCAGTTCCTGGAAGGCCGACGCTGCCGCTCGGTAGGCATCGATGGCCTCCTCGTGTCGTCCCGATGCGGTGCGACTCTCGGCGAGCTGGCCCAGGGCGTCGGCGTGGGTGTTCAGTGCCTGACCTTCCAGAGCGCGCAGCTTCTGACCATCAGTGCCCGGTCCACGTAACCCGCGAATCAGCATCACCGCCCGCTGGCTGACGGTGCTCGCTTCCTCGGCCTGTCCGGTCGCCAGGAGGGCGGGACCGAGGTTGAGCAGTGCCGCGGTTTCGGTGGCGTGGTGCTCGATCTTCCGGCCAAGCGCGGCCGCGCGTCGGCCGGCCTCGATGGCCGCCGGGTACTGCCGCAGCTTCATCTGGCAGTAGGCGAGGTTGACAAGTGCCTGACCCTCGGCCAGGTGGTCACCCGTCTCGCGGCACACCAGGGCAGCCTGTCCGGCGGCATCGGCGGCATCGGGGACACGGCCGAGTTGGTCGAGTAGTTCGCCGAGGTCGTGCAATGCCTTCGCGACGCCACGGGTATCGCCGGCCTGGCCTGCTGCCGCGGCCGTCCGCCGTGCCACGACCTCGGCCTCCTCGATACGACCCAACCCGCCGAGAGCCGCGCGGACCCGTCCCAAGGCGAAGCTTTCGTGACCGTGGTCGCCGACCTCCCGAAACAGGTCGGCGGAGCGTCGCCCGACAGTGATGGCGTCCGCGAACCGGGCCAGCTCGACGAACCCTGCCGCCGCACCGGCAAGGGCTCGGGCTTCGCCCGAGCGATTCCCGAGTTTCCGGCCAAGCTCCGCGCAGCGTTGGTAGGCCTCGATCGATTCGGCCAGCCGACGCCGGGACAGCAGCGCGGTCGCGAGCTGAAACAGCGCGTCGTGTTCGTGTGCCGTGTCGTCGACCGCACGCCATGCCGCCACGGCCCGCTGGTACGCGTCGATGGCTTCGCCGGTCCGGTTGAGCTGGGTCAGTGCCTGGCCAACGTTGGCCAGCGCCATCGCCTCGCCGTGCGTCTCGTTCCGATCGGCAAGCTCGGCGAAGATCGACGCGGCGTGGCGTGACTGCGTGACACTGTCCTCAAGGTCGCCCAACGCCAGCAGAGCCGCGCCCAGGTGGGCGAGCGCCCAGGCTTCGTGCGGACGAGCAGTGGCGCTGTGGCAGGCGGCCAGCACCCGCCTACTGACCTCCACGGCGTCGGCGTAACGGCCCGATCGGCACAGGATGTCGCACGCCGTCAGCAACCCCTTCCGGCACCGGTCCCCGTCACCGGCCGCCTCGAACAGCTCCGCCGCCCGCCAACAGGCGCGGGCCGCGTCGGCCGACCGGTCCGCCGCGGCGTACGCCCGGCCCAGCTCGACGTAGGCGTCAGCCTCCAGCCAGGGCCTGGCACTGTCCTCGTACTCGCCTCTGCCGATCCGCCGATACGCGTCGGTCGCCTGTTCGAGGACGGTGATGGCCTCGGTGATCCGCCCGGTCCCGAGCAGGGCCGAGCCGAGATTGAACAGGGGTCGTCCGCTCAGGGGTTCCCCGGTCAGTTCTCGCTGGATCACGAGGCTCCGTTCGCCGGCCGCGACGGCTTCGTCGTACCGCCCCGCGGCAAGCAGCGCGCTGCTGAGATTGCTCAGGGCTGCGGCTACTTCCAGTCCCTCGTCACCGTCCCGACGGAAGATCTCCGTCGCGCGCGCACAGGCTGCCACAGCCTCGTCGTGGCGGCCGGTTGCGGTCAGATTGATGCTGAGGTTGTTCAGTGCCGCGGCCTCGCCTGTGGGGTTGTTCAGGTCCCGGTACAGGTCGGCGGCACGCCGGCCGGCCTCGACGATGTCGGGATGCCCACGCGACCCGGACGCCCACACACAGAACTTCAGCAGCATGTCCGCTTCGTTCTCCCGGTCACCGGCCTGGCGATACAGCGCCGCGAGCCGACGAGTGAGGCGTACTTGTTCGGGTCCGGATGACTGGATGACGCGGTCGGCCGCGACGTGGGTGTCGATGGCTTCGCGATAGGCGACCAGCGCCTCGTCGGCCCGCCCGAGCTGGGACACGATGTCGCCCAGGGCTCCCAGTGACGCCGCCAGCCGGCGCTGATCGGGCACGGAGCCACCATCGGCCAGTTGACGAGCGAGCAGGACGGCTTCTTCAACCCAGACGACCGACTCGTCCGTACGATTCACCGTGCGGAGCACGCGACCAAGGTTCGTCAGCCACACCACCAGATTCGGCAGGTGCGCGCGAGGATTGGCCGCGGCCAGGCGCCGGTACACCTCGACCGCCTCGGCCTGGGTCGCCGCCGCACGTTCCCGGAGCCCTTGGTCGAGTTGCGCCGAGGCGAGGTTGTTCAACGACGTCCCCAGCAGGTCGAGATACCGACCGGGACTGGCGGCGGCCATCCGTCGACCCCACATGACAGCCTCGTCCGCGGCGGCCACCGCATCGGCCACCCGGCGCAGGTCATAGAGCAGACCCGCCAGGTTGGTGAGCACGACGGCAAGATCGTAACCGTGGCGGTCGGGATCGGCGTCGGCCAACTCACGGCGGATCCGCACCGCCTCGTCGACCGCTCGCAGTGCCGCCTCCGTGTCCCCGCTCTCGGCGAGTTGCGTACCCAGCCCGGTCAACGACAGTGCCAGGGCGTCGCGCCGCCTCGGCTCTTTGTCGACCACCTCGCGGTGGATCCTGACTGCCTCGCGAGCCTGGGCGATGGCCTCCGACAGGCGTCCGTGTCGGCTCAACGCGTTTGCCAGGTTGTGCAGGGATATCGCCAGGTTGGTGCGGTGGTGTTCGTCGCCGGGTAGCTGTCGGTAGAGTCGCGTCGCCTCCATGTGGGCGGTCAGGGCCGTTGTGTGCTCGCCGGCGTTGCTGCGACGGTCGCCCAACTCCATGTGCAGCATGGCCCGCCGCTCCACGTCGGTAGTCTCCGCCAGGTACCGCGTGGTCAGCCGTTCCACCACGTCGAGGACGCCGGTGTCGAGGTCGGCGTGGCTGCCCTCGGGGAGCAGCGACTCGATGGCCTTCAGGACCGCCAGCAGTTCGGGTCCGATGTCGTCCTCGTGAGCGCCGATGGTGGCGATGGCGGTCAACGCCACGCTGCCACCGTCGAGCGCCACCTGGGGGTGGACGGACAGCAGCGGATAGAGGACGTTCGTGCCGAGATGTGGCCAGCGGTCGGTCGCCGAGGCCAGGAAGGTGAGCGCGCGAGGCGCGTGGCCAGCCGTGTCCGCAGCCGTCAGCAGCGTGTCCGCGACGCCGGTCGCCCAGGCGTGGGCGGGGAAGCCGGTCACCGGGTGGCCGGGCACCAGCAGCGCCAGGAAGTCCTCCGCGAGCCGGTCCGGGACCATCGGTTCCAGCGCCATGGCGGGATCGGCGGGCGGGTAGCAGACGGCTTGGTCGGTTAGTGTGCTGGCGGCGTTGACCTGCGGCATCAGCCTGGCAAGGATACGTTCGGCCGTGGGACGAGTGGTGGAACCGGTGAGGATGGCGGTGAACACGGCGCGCGCCATGTCGGTCTCGGACGTGTGGTAGTCGAGGCCACGATCGGCGTTCTCGTACAGCTGTCGCCAGTTCTCGTACTCGCGGTCCAGGAGATAGGCGCTGAGACCCACCATGTCGCTGGGTGACGGTCGACCACGAGCAGCGGCATCGACCGCGACCAACGCGGCCATGTGGACCGCCAGCGTCAACCCGAAGGCTGCGGTCCGGAGCGCCTGCGGCGCGGCGATCGCCGAGGGCTCCGGCGCCTGCGGGTAGTGGCGGGCGAAAAAGTCCCGCGCCGTGGTGTACATCCGGTCCCGCGCCGGATCGTTGCCCGGGAGGGGCGGCAGGAACTGGTCGGACACCTCGACGTCACGCCCGAGTTTGCGAAACTTGTCCCGCAGCGCCGGCCAGAGACTCACCGACCTGCCGATCAGCAGTACGCGTACTCTGCGGCGGCCGGGTTCGGACAACAGGCTGTTCTGTATCAGCCAGCTCAGCTCTGTGACCGGCCATCGGTCGGCGTAGTCGACCAGAACCAGCACCCCGACCGACCGGTTCCCCAACCGGAGATCCTGACTGCCGGCGGTCGGCGGATGGGTGTCCGTGCCGTGGACGGCGTCCACGACCTGCCAACCGGCCCGGTGGGAATCACGAGCCAGTTGCCCGGCCAGCCGGGTCTTTCCCTGACCACCTTCGCCGTGCAGCCAGCGCGCCGCGAACCGCGGCGGGTCCGTGTCCCGCCAGGCGATCAGGTCGGCCAGTTCGGCGTCCCGACCGGTGAACGGGACGATTTCGGCACGAGGGTCGAGCATCCGGCTGGGCTGCTGGCGCAACCATGTCGTGTTCGGTTGCGGCGGATCGCGATGCTCGAACAACAGGTAGACCGGGGTACCGTTGCCGAAAATGTGGATGTCCGCGCCAACGCAGCCATAGGCGAACCCGTTGACGGCCCGCACCACCTGACGCTCAACCGGCTCCGCACCAGGTTCGGCATCGCTGGGGACGTTCAGATTCACCAGGTGCCTTCGGCGGATGACGATGCCCGATCGGGTTCCGGGGCCGCGTACCGATGAAGGATGATCTGGCTGCCCGGTCCCTGCGCGCCGACGGCGAAACCACCGTCACGCGCCTCGATGTGCTGGATCCATCGCTGTGGGATCGGCGGGAGTTGTTGGCTGATCTCGTCCAGCAGCGTCCGTAGCTCGTCCTCGGCTTCCGGGTTGTCACGGAGCAGGTCTTCGATGTCCTCCCGCCACCGGGTGACCTGGGCATCTCGGACCACGTGGGGCTCGGCTGCATCGTGGACCCGGGCCGCGCTGCGCTCCAGCCGAGCCTCGATCTCGTCTCGGGCAGCGCCGTGGCGCCGAAACAGTCTCGCGATTTCGCTCTTCGTGGTCTGCCAGATGCTGGTCGCCATTGCCGCGACAATCGTGGTCGCGGCAGTCATCGCCAAAGTCATGTCCGGATCCGGCATCACATCTCCTTCCCCACTCTGACCGGTGCGCACCTCATCCTCAGGGACGGTACAGACCCTGGTCCAATATTTATTGAGGGTTGTAAACAGAAGGAATGGCGGGCGTATCCGCGCGAACTCCCATAATCTCGCGCGCCCACGGGAACCGGCCGGGGACGCCACCGACGCACGCTCGATGAGGAGCCGGCGCTGACAGTGTCTAGAGTCTCCGTCGTGACTGACACCCAGACCGACATCGACGAGCGCGTTGTCGAGGCGTGGGCGCGGGTCGAGGCTGGCCTGAGGCGCGTCCTGCCGGCATCGCTACGGCAGCTTACGGCTCCGGCCACAGAGCGGGAGATCGACGCGGTGGAGGCCGCGTTGGCCGTGCCGCTGCCACCCGACTTCCGCGCCAGTCTCCGCGTCCACAACGGAACCGACCCGGGCCCGACGTTGCCACCGCCTGACCCCAGCCCGGTGCCGCTGACCCAGCTGTACGACACCAGCAAGATCATCGAGATGACGCGGATGTGGCGCGACAACCATCACCCGGAGCCGGACTGGGACGACCCCCAGGTCTGGGCGCACCTGGTCGATACGGAGATGCTCTCCCTCAACGGACCGGTGCGACCGATCGTCGGCTCGCCAGGCGCGGTGGTCGTGGGCGACATGAACGGGGATGTGTGGTGGCTGCTCGACTGTGACCCGGCGCCGGGGGGAACGCCAGGACAGGTGGTTCGGGTCGATATCGAATGCGCCTCCTGGGACGTGCTGGCTCCGTCCTGGACTCGACTGCTTGTCCGCTACGCCGAGGATCTCGAACAGTTCGCGACCGACCCCGACACATCGTCCCTGGAGATCGATGCCCACCACGGACCCGCCTCCGAGTGGGGGTGCGCGGCGTCGGCATCGTCGGGAACGCGTCCGGCGTGGCTCCGGAACGTTCAACCTCGCAGCCCACACTCCTGATCACAGCCGGGCGGCGGGGGGGCTCGTACGATTGCCACGGGCTTCGTGGATCGCGCTAAGGGAGGGACCATGGGCAAAGGGATCTATGTGCAGGAACTGCTAGGAATCGGCAAACGGTACGACGTCGACCTGGGCAGCCACACCCAACGGATCTCGATCGTGGTACGCCGGGATGGCATTCGTGACCTGTACGTCTTCGCCGAGGGGGCGGACGATCCGGTGGCGGTCATCGAGATGTCGGAGGAGCAGGCACGCAAGGTGGGCGCGCTGCTGGCCGGCACGTACTTCTCCGAATAACCCGCCTTCCCGTTGGTCCCGGCCAGTCCCAGGAGTCCCCCGCCGTGCACGCTGACCTCGTAGGCTTCGGTGCCCTCATCCTGATCGCGGGGCTGCTCGCCCGCTTCGGTCGCCGGATCAACCTGCCCACCGTGCCGTTCTTCATGCTCGCCGGCATCCTGCTCGGGCCGGGCACCCCCGGGCCGGTGCTGGTCGCCCATCCCGAGGATCTGAGCCTGCTCGCCTCGCTCGGCCTGGTCCTGCTGTTGTTCCACCTGGGCGTCGAGTTCCCGGTCGAGCAGGTGCTCGGCAGCGGCAAGCGGCTCTTCGTCGCGGCCGGCTGCTACATCCTGCTCAACATGGGCGCCGGGCTGATCTTCGGGCTCGCGCTCGGCTGGGGCGGCTACGAGGCGTTCGTCATCGCCGGCGCGCTCGGCATCTCCTCGTCGGCCATCGTCACCAAACTGCTTATCGAGCTACGTCGACTGGCCAACGCGGAAACCCCGGTCATCCTGGGCATCATCGTGATCGAGGACATCTTCCTCGCGCTGTACCTGGCGCTGCTGTCGCCGCTGCTGTCCGGCGCCGGCTCGGCCGGAGAGTTGACGCTGCGCATCGGACTCAGTTTCGCCTACCTGGTCGCGCTCTTCGCCGTCGCGCGCTATGGTGCCCGGCTGGTCGGCAAGGTGATCGACAGCAACGAGGACGAACTACTCGCCGTCCTCATGGTCGGCCTGGTGGTGCTCGTCGCCGGGGTCTCGGCAGAGATCGGTGTCTCCGACGCCATCGGTGCGCTGATGATCGGCCTGGTGATCGCCCGCACTCCCATCCGCGAACGGGTCGAACGCCTCGTTCTTCCGCTGCGCGACGTCTTCGCCGCGGTGTTCTTCGTGGTCTTCGGGCTGAGTATCAACGTCGGCGCGATCGGTTCGGTGGCACTGCCGGTGCTGGTGGCGGTCCTGCTCACCGTGTTGACAAACGTGGTCGCCGGGCTGATCGCCGGCCGGTTGTTCGGCCTCAACCAGCGCGGCGCGGCGAACGTGGGGCTGACGGTCCTGGGCCGCGGCGAGTTCTCGCTGATCCTCGCCACGCTCGCCATCGCCGCCGGCCTGGACGCCCGGATCGGCCCGTTCATCGCCCTGTACGTGCTGGTCCTGGCCGTGGTCAGCCCGCTGCTCGCGGCGAACTCCCGCTACCTCGCCCGGATCATCCCGGACCGGCTGCTGCACCCGAGTTGGCGGTACGTGCGGGAGGAGACGATCAGCACCGCCTGCACCCACCTGGACCGGATCCACATCACCGAATCCGACGCCGAGGCGTGCCCGCAGTGCCTGGACAGCGGGGACGACTGGGTGCAGCTACGGCTCTGCCTGACCTGCGGCGCGGTGGGCTGTTGCAGCGACTCGGCCAACAACCACGCCGAGGAGCACCAGCGGCAGACCGGCCATCCGCTGATCCGGTCGCTGGAGCCGGGCGAGGACTGGCGCTACTGCTACGTCGACGGCGCCCTGGTCCGCGAGCCCATGGGCGCCAGCCGATCGTGAACCGGCGTGCGGAGCCGGGGTTGACCTCAACCGCGCTTGAGGTATTAGCCTCCGCCGGGGTTGATCATTCGAGAAC
Source organism: Plantactinospora sp. GCM10030261 (assembly GCF_042666615.1). Classification (NCBI taxonomy): domain Bacteria; kingdom Bacillati; phylum Actinomycetota; class Actinomycetes; order Micromonosporales; family Micromonosporaceae; genus Plantactinospora; species Plantactinospora sp. GCM10030261. The sequence continues at coordinate 122,124 of NZ_JBHTDD010000011.1, read as the reverse complement.
TCGGAGGGCCATCATGAGCACCGAACTCTTCCTCGTCCTCGACGCCGACGCCGCCCCGGGTGGCGAGCGCGCGGCGCTCAGCGAGATGTCCGACGTGGTCTGGGTCGCCGACCCCGCCACGGCCGCCACCATCGCCGCCGACGGCGTCCGCTCCGGGGTGCGGCTCATCGAGCTGTACGGCGGATTCGGCCTCACCGGAGCGCGCCAGGTGATCCGCGCGGTGGACGGTCGCGCGCCGGTCGGCGTGGCCGGGCACCTGGCACCGCCGAGTGGGTCCTCCGCCGTCCTGATCGAGGACGATACCGCCGACCCCACCACCGACCGTCTCGTCCGTCGGCACCCGGACGGCTCGCGTACCAGCGTGATCCGGGTCCCGCGCGCGGCCATGGCCGGGATCGCCGCGGCCGAGGTGGGCGACGGCGCGGTCCGCGTCGAGTTGTGTGGCGGCACCGCGCTGGTGACCGCCGCCGACGTCGTCGACCGGGTCGGCCCGGACGCCGACATCGCCCTGGTCACCTGGCCGTTCGAGTCGATCAGAGGGGCCGCCGCCTACGCGGCCTCGTTCGCGTCCGCCTGAACGCGTCGAGCTGGCGGGGCGGCTCCTTGGGAGCGGTACCAGTCGGGGCGGAAATCCAGCCTCCCCGATCGCTACACTCGCCGCAACCCTGGAGCCGCCCGCGTGCCTTGGCGGGCGCTGATCCGAATCGAATGGAGACGCCTGTGACGGCCGACAAGGCGGCGCCCCCCGGCATCGACCCCAGCATTCCCAGCGTGGCCCGGGTCTACGACTTCATGCTGGGCGGCAAGGACAACTTCGAGTCCGACCGGAGGGTCGCCGAGCACGCCCTGCGGATCACCCCGGACGGGCCGGCAGCCGGCCAGGCGAACCGGGCCTTCCTTCGACGAGTGATCCGCTTTCTCGTCACCGAGGCGGGCATCGACCAGTTCCTGGACATCGGATCGGGATTGCCCACCCAGGGCAACGTGCACGAGGTCGCCACCGAGCACAATCCACAGGCTCACGTGGTGTACGTGGACAACGATCCGATCGTCCTGACCCACGGGCGGGCCCTGCTGGCCGCCGAGGGCACCGCGACGGTGATCCAGGGGGACGTCCGGACACCACAGGAGATCCTCGACCATCCGGAGGTCCATCGGTTCCTCGACTTCGACCGGCCGATCGGGCTGTTGCTCTTCGCGATCCTGCACCACCTCGGCGACGAGGAGGATCCGCGAGCGGTGGCGGCGGCATTGATCGAGGCGATACCGTCCGGCAGTTACGTGGCGATCTCGCACTTCCGTGACCCGGGCGAGCGGCACCCGGAGGCGTCCCGCAAGGCCCGCGAGGTCGAGCGGATATTCAACGAGTCGCTGGGCACGGGTCGCTGGCGTACGGACGAGGAGATCCTCTCCTTCACCGACGGGCTGACGCTGCTGGAACCGGGGCTGGTGCCGGTGGCCGAGTGGCGTCCGGACCCGGACGCGTCCGCCCCAAAACAGACCGACACTTACCACACCTTCGTCGGGCTGCTCGCCCGCAAGCCGTAACCGATCCCGTGAGATCCGTCGGCGGGGACGCGACCGCCGACGGACACGCCTCGCGGCCGGTCCCACGGATCACGTGGCTACTGGCGGTCATGCCAGGCGCTGGCAGAGACTGGGCGGATGGACGCGGCCAGCTTCGCCGACGTGGTGGACGGTGCCCGGCGGCGGGCCTTCGTCGGTCGCCGGATCGAAGTCGCCGGCGACCTGGACGTAAAGCGTGTCGCGTGGGCCGCCCAGTAGGCCGCTGACCGCCATCACCACCGCGACGACGAGGTGCGGCGCGACCGGAATCGTCAGGAGCACACCGCCCTCCACCACGCCGAGTAGGACAAGCAGCGAGCGCCTGGCGGGCGGTGCCGGCAACGCGCCGAAGCCCAGAGTCCCGATGGGTGCTCCGACCGCAGCAGGCCGATCAGCAGGCCCGCCGCCTCGGGCCTTCGCATGGCCTGGGCGTTCGCCACGGTGGTCATGCGGAGACAGCCGAAACCGAACGTGCCCGTCGCGGTGAGCGACAGGAGTACGAGGGTGGGCCGGTGGCCGGGCGGACCGACCGTCGGAGTCGTGGCGGGGGAGCGGACCGGTGATGAAGGCGACCAGCCCGAACGAGTCGCGCCGCTACACGATGGCCAGTACGAGGGCGAGGCTGTAAGTCGGTGTTCCGAACCTGGTGATGAGCGCGGAGACGACCAGGCGGGTGGCCGCCGAGGAGCCGAACAGTTCGCGGTACGGGCCATGCGTCTCCATTGTCGAGTGGCAGGCATGCCGTGGCGCCGTCACGGGTGCTGGGCTCGGCGGCCAGGTGAACCCATCGTCCGTGCCGCCGTTTGAGATCACCAATGCAGCTTGTCCAGGTCAGCGATAACCCGGACGCATCGGAAGCGACGTGTGACGTGCCCACTTGTGGCGATCGGCGGATCCGTCGGCCGGATGCCCCAAGGGGATCTTGTCGTCGGAGACACCGTGAACTAGCGTTCACAGTTGTGTTGCCGGCCGCGCACCCTCACGAGACGAAGGCGGATCCATGCTGGAGCTGTGGACCCTACGAGTGTTTATCGAAGTGGGGAAACAGGGTTCCCTCTCGCGGGCCGGTGAGGTCCTGTCCATGAGCCAGCCCGCGGTCTCCCGGCAGATGAGTGGCCTGGAGCGCCGGCTCGGGGTGAAGTTGTTTCGTCGCGTACCCCGGGGCATGCTGCCCACCCCGGCTGGTGACGTCGCGCTCCGCCTCGCTCGGGACATATTCGACCGACTGCGGACCTTCGAGGCGAGCCTCTCCGCGTTCACTGACGTCACTGGCGGCCAACTGAGGATCTCCGGCTTCGCCAGTGCGAACAGCAGCTTCGTCCCAGCCGCCATCCAGCGGTTCACAGCGGCGTATCCAGGGGTCGCGATCAGCCTCGTCCAGCTGGCCGAAGAGGCGCAACTCGCCGCCCTCCGCGACGGCACCGTGGACCTGGTGCTGCGCACCAGTTGGGGCACGCGTGGAGATCGCGGCGGCGCCATCTGCCACCCGACCGACTCAGGGCGAGCCGACGCGCTCCATGGGCTCCGCGTCGTGTCCCTCGTTGACGAGGAACTCGCGATCGCGCTTCCAGCCGACCACCGGTTCGCCGGCACTGATCAGGTGAACCTGAGAGACCTGGCCGACGAGCCCTGGATCGAAGGAGCCCATCCAGACTGTCTGGGTCCGCTTCCGCGCCTCACCGAAGCCCTGGGCCGCGAGCCGCGGGTGACCGTGCACTGTGACGACTGGAACGCGAAACAAGCACTGGTCGCCGCCGGCGGCGGCATGATGCTGGCGCCCACCTCGGCACGGGGAACGGTTCGCGGGGACATCGTTCTGCGCGGACTCCAGCCCGCCCTCCCACGCCGCAGACTCCTGGCCCTCACCACGGACACGCCGTTCTGCCCGCCGACCGTGACAGCGATGCTGCGAACGCTGACGAAGGTCATCGGGGCAACCTCCCCTCACCTCCCCGAGGCGACGGGCTGATCGACGAAGGCCGCCTCCGCACGCACCCACGTTCACTCGGCCGACGGGGCTGGGGCGAGGGTGCGCGCACATGCCTGGAGGTAGGAACGGAGCGTCCGGCGGGCCGGACGCGGATACTGTTCTCCCGCGGCGACCAGATTGTGGATCGCGCCGGTGATGAGGAATCCGAACGCCTCGGTATCCACGTCAGCGCGCACCCGGCCGATCCGCTGTTCTTCTCGCAGATACTCGCCAATGGCCGCGTCGAACGCCCTGGGCAGGCCCGACTCCGACGTCACCCGCTTCAACCGCGCCGAGATCGCGACGTCGTCGATGTCGTTCACACCGAGAACCGCCGGGCTGTCCGCGTCAAGGAGGATGGTCGCGAAACGGTCCAGGTTGCCACCGACGGTACCGCGCCCGGCGGACGACACCCAGTCACGGAACTCGCGCGACAGGCGCACGAGTTCCTCGGCCACGAGTTCGAGAACCAGCTCGTCGCGATTCATGAAAACCTTGTACGGCAGGCCAATGGCGCAGCCGGCCTCGGTAGCCAACGCCCGCATCGTCAGGGCCTTCGCCCCGGACCTGCGGACGATCCGCTTCGCCGCGGTCACCAGCATCGCCCTCGTTCGCTCAACGTCCGCCTCGGTGCGACGTTGGCTCATGTGCCCTCCGTTACCGGCCGATCCTGCGGACTCGGTGATGACGGTAGACGACCTCACGGCATGCCCGAACGACCGCTGTCCCATCGGGCGACACCGACGGGCATCCCCACCGCGACCCGCCCGGGGCGGAGCACGGCGAACTTGACGCCGAACGCCACACCACCCGGGCGACGCCGGTAGGCGGCCAGGGTGCGAATCGGTTCCGGGCCCGACCGTCGTCCGGCATGTTGGTCCACCATCGTGACGACGCAGCGGATGGCGAGCTTTGCGTAGCCGAGCTCGCCGTCTCCGATGACGATTCGCCGTGTGTGGTCCTCGGTGTGGGCCTCGGGCCAGCCCTCGACGAGGATGTTGGCCCGGAAGCGATCGACCGGCAACGGCTCGGCCCCCCGCGCGACGAGCCGTTCGTTAAGGCTGTCGACCGACGAGAGCGACAGGAGATGGATCGCGCAGCTGTCCGCGTACGCCGATGTCCCGGCGATCTCACCGTCGGTGACGCGATGGTGTTCCGGAGGCACCCGGACCAGCCGGCTCGGTGCGCCGAGTACCCGGGACAGCCACCCGGCAGCCTCGCTCCCCTGGTCGATACCGGGATGCCCGGATCCGAACATCGTGACGGTACGCCGGGTCGAGACGAGATCGACCGATACGCGGATCGGGTCAGCTCCCGGAGCTCCCAGCGTCAGCTCGGTGCCGCACTGGCTGAGACTCGGGTGGATCGTGGCCAGCCGGGGATCACGACGCTGGGTGCGAACCGCTCCGGCGGGGTCGGTGACCACGAAGGTCCGATCGTGTCGAAGGCCAGCAGCCGTCAGATCCGCCGCACTCGCCGAGACCCCGGCGCAGCCTTTGACGGGGTAGAACATCAGTTGCCGGACGAGGCCACCGGACACGTCGGCGACGAATGGGTAACCAGGCGTCATCGAAGCACCTCCTGCTGTGAGGAGGCGCCCTTTCCCACTCCGGGACGTCGGCCGAGCGTGGCGGGCGGAGCCCGTCGCAGCGCCTCTCGGCTCCGACGGCACCAGTCTTACCTCGCGGGGGGCCGCCCGTCAACGTGCGTACCGGACCCCGCGACAGTCCCGACGGTGTCTCCGGCGGTCCGGTCGACGCGCGGATCCTGTCGTGGACGCCCGGCGCCGCACATCACCAGGACGCGGCGCGCTGACCGCCGACGTGCCGCCGGTGATGACCAGTCCCCTGGGTGCCCCGGACGGCGGCTCCCCCACCCCGCCGCCACCCGCACCCCCGGGTCGCTATCCCCACCGGCGTACCCGTATCCGGGTATCCCGGCACTGGTAGGCCGGGTGGTGCCGGAGGACCGGAGTACCGGGCCGCAGTGGCCAGGTCGCATCCAGGCGTCAGTGAACCGCGGCCCGGAGCCCCCCGCCGCATCGATCCCGCCCCCGGCGGCGACTGACCGGCCTCGGCGTGGGCCGTGCCCGTTCGACGGTGAGCACCGGCTCCGCTGCCGGCGGAGGCCGCCGCGCCAGCCGTTCCAGGACGAAGCTGGCCAGCCGAGTACCGCTGACCAGTTCCGGTCGCGCCGCAACTCCCCACCAGACCGTTCCACACCACCGATCGGACCGATCTCGCTGGCGGAAAGTGTCGATCGTCGCATCAACGACACTCGACGTCTGAGTCTGCGCCCAGACTCACCGAGAGAAGCCCGATCGCTGGCGGCACCGGCCATACGGCTGCGAGCGGCACGCGGGGTTCCTCCAAACGGTGAGCCGTCTCCGACGCCACGCGCGTCGCCGGGTACAAGGGGGCTTTCATGCGCGCACCGGAGCCCTGGCCGAGCCGCAGCCATCCGGGACTGGTGCGCCCCCGCCTGCTGGACGAGCTGAACGGGCTGCGGACGGCGCGCCTCGCGCTGGTCGTTGCGCCCGCCGGGGCGGGAAAGACCACCCTGCTCGCCCAGTTCGCGTCCACCTGGACCGGTCCGGTCCGATGGTGGCAGGTGGACAGCGCGGGCGCCACGGCCGAGCACCTGGTCGACGTCCTGCTGGACTGCGTCCCGGGGCGGCCGTCGGGGAACTCTCCCGCGGGCATCGACACCCTGCTGCCCGCCCTGCGGGCCGCCCCCGGAACGCCCGACACACTGGTGGTGATCGACGACAGCCACCTGCTGGCCCGTGGTGACGCCTGGTCCGCGCTGGAGACAGTGCTCGCCCACGCTCCGACGTGGTTGCACGTGCTGTGCGCCGGGCGGCGGATGCCCGACCTCAATCTGTCGCGGTTCGAACTCGCGCAGACCGGCCTGGTCGACGCCGAACAGCTGCGGTTCCGCTCCTGGGAGGTGGAGGACCTACTCCGCGAGGTCTACCGCGAACCGCTGCCGCCGGACGACACAGCCGCCCTGACGCGCCGGGTCGGCGGCTGGGCCGCCGGCCTCCACCTGTTCCACCTCTCCACCCGCGGCCAGCCCTTGGCCGAGCGGCGGCGGACGGTCGCCGCTCTGGACGGCCGTTCGGCGTTGACCCGGGCGTACCTCGCGCGCACCGTCCTCGGTGAGCTGCCGGCCCAGCTGCGGGAGTTCCTGGTCCGCACCTGCGTCTTCGAGGTGCTCACCCCCGAGCGGTGCGAACTCCTGCTGGGTCGTCCCGGCACCAGCCGGCAGCACCTGGAGGAGCTGGAGCGTCGGCGGGCGTTCACCTCCAGCCCCGACGGCGGCCGCTCCTACTGCTACCACGAGGTGCTGCGGGCGCACCTGGCGGTGACGCTCGCCGACGAGATCGGTGAAGGCGCCGCCCGGGAGTGGCACGCGCGGGCGGGCGCGTCGCTCGCGGCCGAGGGGGCCGAGGTTGAGGCCGCCCGGGCGTACGCCCGGGCCGAGGACTGGACGGCGGTCCGCGACATCCTCGACCGGCTCGGCATCCGGGCCGTCGACGAGGGTGTGGAGCCGTGGCGGGACGTACTGCCCGACTGGCTGGTGGCGGAGGATCCGTGGTTGATGCTCGCCGAGGGGCGGCACCTGCTGGCGCGGGGGCGGCTGGCCGCCGCGATCGACCACCTCCGGGCGGCCGAGGATCGCTTCGCCGACGAGCGCACTCGCGCCCGATGCCGGGCCGAGCGCCGGCTGGCCGCGACCTGGCTGCCGGGACGGGCGGCGATCGCCGGCCACTACTCGGCCGCGTTGCGGGAGGCGACCCGGCAACATCCCACGCTCGTGGCGGCGTCCACGGCTGGACAGCCGCTGGTACAGGCGGTGGGTTATCTGCTGGCCGGCAACCTGGTCGAGGCGCGCCGCTGCGTCGCGTACCACCCCGCCGGCGACGCCGACGTCGCCGGGCTCGGGGTGCAGTTACTCCAGGCCTGCTGGTCGCTTGCCACCGGCGCGCCCGAGGGTCGACAGCGGGTGGGTGACGTGGTGACCGCCGCCGAGCGGGCCCGGCTGCCCTGGCTGACCCGGATGGCGCGGGCCGCACGCGCCCTCGACGGCACCCCGCGAGGTGCCGTCGAGGCGCGCGCCGTGGTCCGGGAATGCGACCGCGAGGGTGACCAGTGGGGTGCCGCGCTGGCCCTGGCCGCGCTGTGCCTGGTGCGGTCCGTCGCGCCGGTGTCCGCGAACACCGACCTGGAGGAGTCGGTCGAGCTGCTCCAGCGCTGCCGCGCGCTCGACGCCGGGGTGCTCGAGGTGTGGGCCCAGGCTCTGGTCGCCCTCGCCACCGCGGCCGTCGGCCTGCCGGACGCCGATGTGGAGGCGCAACGCGCCGAAGGGCTGGCCCGGTCCGCCGGTGTCCCCGGGGCCCGGGTCGCGGCCCTCGCGGCGGCGAGGCGGTGCGGCTCGACAACCACCGACCCGCGGCCGTTCGCCGCACAGTGTGGACTGCCGCCGGCGATCGCCGTCCGGTGGGCGGGTGCCGGGCTGGACGACCGGGTCCGGGTGGCCGAACCGGCACCGGTGGAGGTGCGCTGCTTCGGCGGCTTCCGGCTGCGGATGCGGGACCGTCCGGTGAACCTGTCGGGAGTCAGGCCACGCACCCGGGAGGCGCTGCGGCTGCTCGCCATGTACGCCGGCCGGCCGGTCCACCGGGAGACGATGATCGAGGCTCTCTGGTGTGACCTGCCGCCCGCCGCCGCCACCCGCAACCTGCACGTGACGCTGTCCAGCCTACGGACGTTCCTGGAGCCGGGAACACCCCGGGGGCACTCCGGGCTCGTGGTACGCAGCGGTGACGCGTACCGGCTGGCGCTTCCCGAGGGCGGTTACAGCGACATCGCCGAGTTCACGACGGCGCTGACGGAGGCGCGTCGGGCCCGTCTGGGTGGCGGCGCCGCGGCGGCGGTCGAGCCGCTGCGCCGGGCCGTGCTGGCCTACGGTGGGGATCTCCTGCCGGAGGACGGGCCGGCCGAGTGGGTGGTACACGAGCGGGAGGTGCTGCGCCAGCAGGCGACCGACGCCGCGCTCGGGCTCGCCACGGCGGCGCTCGCCGCTGGCGCGGTCGAGGAGGCGGTGGCGGCGGCCGAGCGCTGTGTGCAGATCGACCGCTACTGCGATCCGGCGTGGCGCCTGCTCGCGGACGGTTTCGACCTGCTGGGCAATCCCGCCGCGGCTGCCCGGGTCCGCCGCGACTACGCCGAGGTGCTGGCCTCGCTGCACGCGCCCGGCCCCGACCGGCAACCAGCGACCAATCCCGGTCGACAACCCCCGGCGAACTCCGGCCGGCAACCACCGGCGACGGCCGGCCGGCGGTCCCCCGCTCGGGTGCTGTCGCGCGGGCCGGCCGCTCCCGGCGTTCCCGCCGTCTCCTGAGGTGCCCGGCCGGGAGAGCCTGGAGCCTGTGTCAAAGCCCTCGATCGGTCTGCGGCGTAGGCCGTCGGCACAGGTGCTAGCCGCGGGCCCGGAACTCCAGCTCGGCCAGCCCGCACAGGTGGCCCTGCCGGCTGTCGTAGACCGACCGGATCACGAACCGGACGCGTAGCGCGTCGCCGACCGTGACGGCGAAGGGCTGGGCGCCCGGTGCGTCGCTGAGTGTCAGCGTGGTGCGGACGACCTCCCCGGACCCCGTCGTCGCCGCCACCTCCAGTTCCCGGGGTCGGTCCTGGGTGAGGAACTGTCGCTGGTCGGTCGACACGCCGCTGGTGACGATGATGTTCAGCAGGCGTACGGGCCGGTCGAAGTCGACCTCGACCCAAGCCCCCTCGGCCGAGTCCGCGGGGGCCCAGTACCGGTTCGACACGCCGTCGAAGACCTGCTCCGCGCCGGCTCGCGGGGCCGCCGACGAGGCGCGGGCCGCTGCCGGCGTGACGGCCACGCGGTCGGCGGTTCGGTCGCGGACCGTGTCGACCAGCCGACCCACCATTCCCCAACCGGGTCCGGCGCCCAGCAGGACCAACGCGAGCAGCACGGCCATCAGCAACACTGGACGCCACCAGCGGGCCGGCTCGGTCACCGGTCGCCGGTACCCCGCTCGGTAGACACGCCGACCGCCGAGCGCGGCGAGCAGCCGTCGCCACCAGGGTGGTCGCCGCTCGACGACCGTTCCTGTCAGGGGCGCCCCGCAGGACCGGCAGAACCGCCGGGCCGGGTCGTTGCCGGTGCCGCAGCCGCTACACGGTCGTTCACCGGCGGCGAGCGGTGCCGGCGTCTCGGGCAGCGCCACGGGCCGGTGTCGGGGTGCCTCGTCGGGGCGGCGCACGGCCGCCCCGCCCGCCGGACGGCCGACCGGGCCGGCTGCTGGATCTGGCGGTGACTCGCCCAGCACCGGATCGGACGGTGCCGGCGGCGCCGCAGCGAGATCGGGCGGCGCCACAGCGTCGACCGGCGGGGCCGGTTCGCCACCGCCCGGATCCTCCTGCGCCCACTCCAGGAACGCGCCGCAGGTGCCGCAGAACTGGACCCCTGCCGGGCTGCGTTGCCCGCATTCACCACACACCGCCGAAGCCATCACCGCTCCTCCACCGATACGTGGACGCTTACCTGTACATGTGCCGGCAGCAGGTCACGGACCGCCGCGTAGAGCCGGCGTTGGTCGACGGTGCGCAGGTCCGCCACCCGGACCCGGACCGCGACCCGGGGTGGCCCGTCACCGGGCACCGGGCCGCCGGCCCGATCCGACCAGGCGCACACCCCGCTCTCCTCGATGTCGACCTCGCCACCGGTGAGTAGCCGCAGGTGCGCCGCCAACCCACGTTTGGTGCCGCGCCACCGGTGCAACTCGACCGCGTTTGCCACGAGTTCCCGGCACTGGGCGGTGCTCCAACTCTCGTCGACGGCGAAGGCCACCCAGCCGGCGAGCCACTCGACGAAATCCTCGGGAGCGAGCCTCGGATCGAGGTAGGCGGCGAAACAGTCCAGGGTGACCATGACCGGTGCGAGGACCGCGTCGAGCGCCTCGGTGAGCCGGACGGTGACATCGTCGTCGAGGTACAGGGCGGGCAACCGCTCCCCGATCGGGTGCGGCGTCGGCAGGTTCGCGATCGCGGTGCGCATGGCTCAGCCCCGCGTCACGCGGACCTGGTGCCCGTACGAGAAGACCAGCGCGTTCGCGGGCAGGTCGAGACGCTGGACGGCGGCGCCCCGCTCCCCCGTGGTCGGGTCCGCGCCGAAGAGCCGTACGTCGCCGACCAGGTCCACGCCGGGCAGTCGCTGGAGCACCGCGAACACCTCGCCGGCCTGCACCGGTCGGCCGAACGGCCAGCCGGTGCCGTCCGGCCCGCCCCGGACCGGGTCGAGGTAGGCGTAGAGCGCCCGGGTCGCGCGGTCCCGCAGCGCCTCCGGTGCGGTACGGGGCCGCGCCTCTAACTGCGCCACCACCGTCACGCCCTGATAGAACGGGGGCTCGACGGAGATCCGGGCACCGAGGCAGCGGCGTTCCTCCAGGTGCCGGCTGATCCGGCCGAGCATCGCCCGGCCGGGCATCAGGTCGGTGAACGGCAGCTCGGCAGACTCGGGAACCGCCGGGACCACGAGCACCCGTACCGCCTCGGAGGTCTCGTCGACCGGCACGCAGCGCACCCGCGCGGCGTCCGGTGCCGCCTCCCGGGCGAGCTGCTCGTAGTCTTCGGCCGTCACGGCCCGTTCGCGGGTGCGCAGCAGCAGCGGTCCACGGATCGCGGCGTCGCGCACGGATTCGCCGTCCACGCCGCCGCCGGCGGGCCGGCGGTTGGTGACCGTGCTGACGAACGGCACCGGGTCGCGGAGCACCTGCAGGACGGTGCGGGCCACGTTGCCGCGCCGGCCGCCGCCGGTGCGGTACTGCGGAACGCGGATCGGGGAGCCCTTCGGCGGTACGGCGCCGTAGTGGACCAGGCTCCCGTCGGGTTCCCGGACGGCGGGGCCGAACACCAGCTCGCCGGCGACCCGGTCGAGCAGGACGTGCCGGTCGTCGGCTCTGGAGTGGGCGAACGTGCCCACCTCGCGCCACTCGTGCCAGCCGTCGCCGCCGGCTATCTCGACCACCAGTGGCTCGTCGGCGGCGACGACCGGTCGGCGGGCGAGCGGGAAGCGCTGTCCTGGCACCCCTTCGGAGATGCCGACCACCTCGCTGCGTACCACCTCGGCGTGCACGGCGGAGACGGTGCCGCCGACCGTCGAGGCGGCGGCGGTGGAGATCCGCGGCGAGGCGCGGTAGAACGGCTGGCCGGGTTCGGCGGGGGCCACCCGGCACCGCACCCAGCCGGCCCGCTGCCGACCGACCAGGGACTCGTCGTGGGTCTCGGGCAGGTGCAGCAGCACGTCGCCCGGCTTGTTGAAGCCGCCCGTGGTGTCCTCGTCGACCTCGCACGTCGCCCAACCGCCACCGTCCCACGCCTCCCATGCCCATGGCGGGTCGCGGGGGTCGACGCCGACACCCTCGGTGCGGCAGTCGAGCCGCAGCAGCACCGCGCAGGACGGCACCGCCGCCGACAACCCGAAGTAGACGGTGTCGCCGACCTGGGGGCTCTGCCCGAAGCAGGCCACGCCGCCGCCGGCGAGCAGGTCGTCGGTGCGGTCCGCCGGCGCGGCGCCGGCCGGACCCGTCATCATCCTGTTCAGCGTGCAGGGCACGATCCGCAGGTCGCGTTCGGTGGTGAAGACCACCGGCTCGTCGGCTTCGGTGCGGACGCTGGCCACCTGGGCTCCGGCGGCGACGAGCACCTCGGTGTCCTGGGCGGCGGACAGCCAGAAGGTGATGTCGCCGCGTGCCGCGGTGGGCGGGAACAGCCGCACCCCGATCAGTTCCAGGAAGCGCAGGTAATGCAGGTCGGGGACCCGGTTGAGCCGGTACAGCAGCTGGTCGACCATGAAGGCGAACGTCTCGATGAGGGTGACCCCCGGGTCGGAGACGTTGTGGTCGGTCCACTCGGGGCAGGCTTGCTGCACCCTGCGTTTCGCCTCGTCGACGAGGTCCTGGAAGCGCCGGTCGTCGAGGTTGGGCGTCGGCAGCGGCATCAGGAAGCCACCTCCTCGTGCGAGGGGATCACGTAGAACGGGAAGACGAGGTTGCGCGGGTCGTTGGCGCCGCGCAGGGTGTACCGCACGTCGATGAGCAGCTTGCCGTCCTCGACCGCGTCGAACCGCACGATCACGTCCGCCAACTCGATGCGGGGCTCCCAACGTTCCAGCGACAGCCGCACCTCGTAGGCGATCCGGCCGGCGGTGGCGGCGTCGGCGGGAGCGAAGACGAGGTCGTGGATGGCGCAGCCGAACTCGGGCCGCATCGGCCGTTCGCCGGGCGCGGTGGCGAGGATCAACCGGATGCTCTCGATGATCTCCCGTTCACCCCTGACCAGGGCGATCGACCCGGTGGCGTCGGTACGCAGTGGAAATGCCCAGCCGGCGCCGATGAACTCGGCGTTCATCGGTGGTCCCCGATGGCGTGTCCGCCCGCCGGGCACATGTGTCTACTCATGTCAGCCTCCGATCAGGACGGTTGGGCAGCCGGGCGGCAGGATCGGAGCGCCGCAGGTGGCGAGGTCACCGACGCGGGCGGCGGGTTGGCCGCCAATCAGCACCGTCGGGCACCCCGGTGGCAGGATCGGACCGGGCGGGTGCGGGGGCGGCGGCGGGAACGAGCAGGCGTGCAGGTCGCTGACGCGCGCCGCCGGTGTCCCTCCGATGAGGACGGTCGGGCAGCCGGGACCCGTGATGACACCCGGATGACCGGTCGGGTCGCCGACCCGGGCCGCTGGTGGCATGCCGTACCCCCTCAGTTGAGCTTGATGACGCCACCGCGCACGGTGACCTGACCGTTGGCGGTCAGCTCCGCCTCGGACATCGCGGAGACGGAAACCTTCTGACCCTTGAGTTCGAGCGGGCCGGTGCCGGCGTCGATGGTCACCCCACTGCCGCCCTTGATCTCGACGACGCCCTTCTTCCTGTCCAGCCGGACGGTGAGTTTGCCGTCGCCGGTGGCGACGATGATGCCGTCGTTCTCGACAAGTTCGACCCGGTGTCCGGTGCGGGAGACGAACGCGCGTACCGCGATCTCGCCGCTGGACCGGTCGACCGGGTCGGTCGACACCGTCGGCGCCGGGTCCTTGCCGTTGTGCAGCCCGCCGAGGACGTACGGCTCGTCGAGATCGCCGCCGGCGAAGCCGACAAGCACCTCGTCGCCCACCTCGGGGAGCACCAGCGCGCCGCGTCCCTTGCCGGCCCCGGCCTGGACGGTACGCGCCCAGCCGCTGGTGAAGTCCTTGGCGAGCCACGGGAACGTCAGCTTCACCCGGCCCAGGTTCAACGGATCCCGGACGTCGCTGACGATGGCCGGGACCAGGCCGCCGGTCCGGCGGTCGGCGCCGGTGGCGCCGCGCACCAGGCCGTAGAGGGACCGTTCCTGCCGGCCGGCCGCGGTGAACTCGGTGGTGTAGCCGTCGTGCTCGCCGAACAGGTGGCGGGTGGCGGTCAGCGTGTACTTGCCGCTGAACGGGTCACCGACGTTGGCCAGGGCGACCGCCGCGCCGGCCCGCAGCTTCGGGTTGCCCTTGGCCAGCCCGGTCAGTTCGGTGCAGGCTCCGCCGAGTTGGCCGGCGACCGCCTCGGCGGCGGCCTTGACCACCGCGGGTGTGTGCCAGGACGGATCGGCGGCCAGGAACGGCGGCGCGCCGAAGGTGTTCGCCAGCTTGACCGGGTCGACGGCTGGAGTCTCGGTGCCGGCGGTACGCGGCGTCGCCGTGGCACTCACCTCCTGCTTGTGCTCGACGTCCCAGCCGCGCGCCTCGACGCTGGGCACCTGCTCGGCGGCGCTCACACAGGCCCGTAACGACACGAGGTTGCGGTGCGCCTCCAGGACCAGCGGCTCGGTGGTGGCCCTCGCGGTGGTGTCCGGTGCGCCGGCCGGCGCCTCGGGCAACCGGAAGTCCAACGCCCCGTCGACCACGTTGAGCTGGGCGCCGACCAGGTCCGCCAGCCGGGTCAGGAACTCCCAGTCGCTTACATTGTCCTGGCTGAGCTGGGTGTCGCGCTGCCCGCCCACGCCGGGCACCGGGTCGATCCGGCCCGCGGTCAGTCCGGCCCGCTCCGCCACCTTGCGCACCACGTCCGCGACGGTCATGTTCGGGTACGCCGCGACCCGTCGACCCCGGAAGAGCCGGTGGGTCGGGTCGAGTCCGCGTACCTGGGTCACCGTGCCGGTCCGGTCGAGTTCCAGTTCCACGGCGGTGACCTCACCGGACATCAGCGGCTGCGGTCCACCGGACTCGGCCGTCTGCACCGTGAGCACCACTGTGGCCCCGACCGTGAGCCTCGCCTTGGCGAGGACCACGTGCTGCGGGTCGCGGAACCGCAGCACGAACAGGTCCGGCAGGTTCCGGCTGTCCTCGACGTACGCGTGGGTCAGCAGCGCCGCCACGTCGGCCGGCAGCGGGTTCCCGTCGACCTGCACGAGCAGGGTGTTGGCGAAGCTCTCATTGGCCATGCCGGCCCTCCAGCTCCTCCAGCGCCGGGATCAGCAGCCGGGTGCCGGGGCGCAGCCGCATCGGGTCGACCACCTCGTTGGCGTCGGCGATCTCGCGCCACAGGGCCGGATCGCCGTACGCGCGGTAGGCCACCGACGCCAGGGTGTCGCCGGCCACCACGACGTGTACGTCCCGGGCGGCGAGCGCGCCGGAGGTGGGGTTCTGGCCGCCCTGCTCACCGGAGATCTCCTCGAGGGTGACCGTGCACAGCGCGCGAACCGGGGTTCCGCTCGGGGTGAACAGGGTGTACTTGGCGGTGACGCCGCTGACGTAGGCCGGAAAGCTGGTCAGCCCGCCCCACTGGAAGATGACCCACGGGGGTGAGCCCTTCTTGCCCTGCCGGCTCTTCTCCGTCGGGACGCAGCAGGAGAACAGTTGCTCCACCGCCTTGACGACCTTGTCGTCCATGGTGTCGGTGGCGTCGAAGAACATCTCCAGCGTCAGCTTGCTCGGGTCCGAGCCGGTGAACTCGGGTGGCCCGCTCTTCTTGGCGTTGCGCTGCGCCTCCCGCTTCCACTTGGCGTTCTTGGCCAGGCTGAGTTCCTTCGGGTTGAACTGAAACTTGATCTTCCCGAGGGAGGCTCCGGGGTTCGCGGTGCCACCACCGGCCGGCGGTTCGCGCAGTTCCAGGTACGCCGGTTGCAGGCTGGCCGGCGCACCCGCCGACGACGATCCGCCACCGGCGGCGGTGAACGTGATCGGCGACGTCATGTCAGCGGCCCGCCCCGTTGAGGAATCCGTGGTGGGCCAGCTCGATCGTCTCGGTGGCGACCTTCGCGGTGTCCGGGTTGAGCTGCGGCCCGCTCCACCGCACCGGGACCACGTCCATCAGGCTCCACCGGGCCACCACCGTGCCCTCCAGCGTCCGGGCCTCGATGGTCGCGGTCTTACGCTTCACCCCGGAGGGCATCCCGGCGAACCACTCCGCGATCTTCGCGCTGGCCGAGGTGACCGGCCGGGACAGCTTCACGTTCGAGTACTTGATGCGCGTCGGCAGCTGCCACACCCAGCCGTTGTTGCCGCCCTCCTCGCGCTGCTCCATGACGAACTCGCAGCCGAGTCCCTCGCAGCTGTTGAAGGTGCCGAGACTCTCGTCGTCGATCTTCACGACGAAACAGACGGCGACCGCCTCGTCGGGCTCGGCCATGGTGGTTCTCCCCTCCGTCAGCGCCGCAGGTCGGTGAGCGACCCGCGCCGGTCCCGGTCGATCCGCAGTTCCGCCTTGAGCCGGCGCAGCAGCGGGTCGAAGAGCTTCGCGAGCAGTTCCTCGGGCTCGCCACCGGCCCCCGCACCCGGGGTGGTGCCGGCCATCGGGGTGGTGCCGGCCGTGGGGATCGTGCCGGCCATCGGGGTGGTGCCGGCCGTGGGGACGGTGCCGGCCGCCGCCGCCGCTGCGGGCGGCGGGTCGGCTGCGGTGCCCAGGGGCGTAGCCACCACCTGCCGCTGCACCGCCGGGGCGGCGACCACTGTCGGCGGCAGCCCCGGCGTGGGTACGCCTACCGCGACAACCGGGGCGGACACCGGCCGGGCTCCTGCCGTCGCGGGAGTGGCGCGGGCAACCGTCAGCGGTGCCTCGGACCAATGCTGCGATTCGCTGGTGGCCGCCCGCTGGGCGGTGGCGGGCCAGGCGACGGCGGGCGGCCCCGCCGCTGTCGCGGCGCGCGTCGCCCCGGCCGCCATGATCGGCACAATGCCGGCGATGTCGGGCGATCCACCCAGCCGGGACGGCCCACCGTCGCCGACATTGTGTTGATCTACGCGGCCACCGGTCAGCCGTGCGGCCGGGTGCTCGGACAGGCGGGCGACGGACAGCGGTGGTGGCTGGTCGCCGATCAGCCGGTTCACGGCGACGGGGGCGTGCACCGGCAGCGGTGCCAGCACCACGTCACCGGCAGGGGGTCGGCGCGCCAGGGAATCGCCACCCCGCGACGGTGGAACGCCGTCGGGCCGGACCAGCGGTACGCCATCGAGCCCGTCACCGGCGCCGCCGGTCGGCGTTCTGGGATCGCTCGCCGTCCGCTGGACGGGCAACTGCCCGGCACCGTCGGCCGCGGGTTCGGCCCCGGCGGCGGAAGCGGAGCCGACGTCGCCGCCGAGGGCGGTCTCGAAGGCGGTGTCGCCGATGAGTCCGGCGTCGACCGTGGCTGGCGGGTCGCCGGACCCGTCGCCGCCGTCGGCGGTCGACGTGTCGCCGGCCGCCGGTGCGGTAGAAGTCGGCGAACCGGCGGCGGGCAGGGTCGGGAACGGCAACGGACCGGCGGTCGGCGCGGTACCAGCCGGCGACGGACCCTCCACCGACTCGGCGATCGACGAACCGGCCGCAGCCGGTTCGTCGGGCAGGATCGGCGCGCCCAGGCCCAACCGACGCGCCGGCGTCCCCGCCCCGGCTGCCCGCTGCACCGGTGCGGGCGGTGGCGGCGCCGCGCCGGAGTGCCGTGCTGGCTCGGCGGGATGTGGCACTCCGAGGATCGGCGCCTGCGACATGCCGGTGGCCCCGAACGGCGTCGCCGCTCCCGTCGATCCGGTCGGCTCCACCCGGGCCGCATCGACCGCGGCCACAGAGTCATCGGCCGGGGCCACAGGGTCATCGGCCGGGGCCACAGGGTCATCGGCCGGGGCCACCGACCGTTGCACCGGTGTCGACGGCGACACGGACACCGACCCCTCCATCGGTACCGACGGCGGGGCGGAGATCGATCGCTGCACCGGCGGCGGGGGCGAGACAGAAACCGACCGTCGCACCGGCGAGACGGATGCTGACCGTTGCACCGGCGCCGACGGCGACACGGAAGCCGACCACCGTGTCGGCGCTGGCATACCGAGCGGCACCGGCCCGTCGGGGCGGGCCACCGGGCCGCCGTCTCCGGCCGAGCTGTCCGAGGCGGCACCCGCGGGCCCGGTGCTCGCGGCGGCGGCACGGTCGCCGAGCGCCTCCAGCGGCGCCTGCGATGCCGGGGACGCGGGCCACTCCGGTGCCGGGGAGGCGGGCCACTCCGGTGCCGGGGAGGCGGGTGCGGTGCGGATCTCCCCGGCCTGCGCCTCCAGCGAACCCGCCGGCACGTGCGGCGTGCCGGCGGACTCCGACCACCGGGACACCCGTACCGGCTCGGACCCGGTGGCCGGCCGGGGCGCCGGGGGGTCACGGTCCAGGAGGCGCTGCGCGATCCCGCTCAGGGCCGCCCAGGATCGGGACACCACTGTCGAGCCGGCGGTCGGAGCGGCAGCGAGCGCCAGGCGCGACCCGTCCCCGGCCGGCGCCGCGGCGTCGGACGATTCCGGTGCCGGTGGTGCCGACACGTCGATCAGACCGGCCGGCTCACCGGCGCCGACCGCGTGTCCGAGCGGCGCGAGGAGCCTGGGATCCTGAAACGACCCCAGCGAGGCGCGGAACTCCTCCGGCGGGTTGACCAGCGGATGCGTGGTGATCGTACGTTGGATCGGCGCCGCCGTCCGCCATGGTTCGCGCGGTGAAGGTGGTCGCGTGGATGCCACGGCGGCGGCCGGCGCGGGCTGTTCGGCACGTCGCCAAGGCCACATGGCACCTCACCGTCCCTGACTGATTCGCGTGTTGATCCTGGCGATCTCGTCCACGTAGCGTCGCCGGTCCGGATGCTCGAGGTCGAGGATGTCGTCGAGGGCCCAGTGGAAGTGGTATGCGACGTACGCGACCTCTTCGTGCAGCCGGTCGGCCGCGTACGTCACGATTCCCCCAGGCGCCCGCCGGCCAGGTCAACGGTGAACGTGTGCCCGCACTCGGGACAGCCGACACCGGCCCGGGTGTGTCCCTCGCTGTTGACCCGCCGGTACATGTCCTGCAGGAACGCCAGGTCCGTGGCGAACAGGTTCTCCATCACCCCAACGTGTACGTCGGTGATCCCGCCGATCCGGTTGACCACCCGGGCGAGCAGCACCACCGTCAGGTACGCCGGGTTCTCCCGGACCCGGTCGTCGCGCAGCGGCACCAGCTCGTCCCGCGCGGTGGCCAGCCGCATGACGCCGTCGCGGTGCACGGTGCCGGCGTCGTCGACGTACCCCCGGGGCAGTTGGAAGGGGAACTCGGTGCGCAACGTCTCGCGCGGCCGCTCGGCCGGCGCGGTGGTGGGACCGGCGGCTGGCGGATCGGCCAGGGACATGCTCCGGCGCATCGGGTTACTCGACTTCCATCTGCTCGTACGTGACGACCAGCTTCTCGGTCAGCACGCTCGTGTCGCCGGCCTTGAGGGCACCGATCTCCAGGCTCTTCGGCCAGGCGTTTGTGAGCTTGTACCGCTTGAGCGCGGAGCCCTCGTAGTCGTAGACGATGATGGCCCCGCCCTTGCGGGCATCGCTCATCTTGCCGAACTGGGCGTCCTTGACCCACTTCTCGAAGCTGTTGTCGGAGGTGAGGCCCCGGGTGAGCGTCACCTCGCCGGCCTTGGGCCGGCCCGGCAGCTTCTTGACGACGTACTTGCCGTCCGGGGTGTTCTGCTTGAGCTCGATGACGTCCTGCTCCATCTTGAGGCCGCTGACCTCGGAGATCTGCTTGATGACGATGCCGTCGACCTCCAGCCCGAAGGAGTGGCCGACCGAGGTGTCGAGATCTGGCAGGGCCATGACCTGTTCCGCCTTCCCTACTCGTTGACCAGGCTGGTGCCGCCGGAGATCTGCGCCAGCCGGAAGATGACGAACTCGGCCGGCTTGACCGGCGCGACCCCGATCTCGCAGACCACCTGTCCCGCGTCGATGCTCTCCGCGGGATTGGTCTCGCGGTCACACCGCACGAAGAACGCCTCGTCCGGGGTGAGGCCGAACAGCGCGCCCCGGCGCCACTCCATGACCAGGAAGGCGCTGATGGTCCGGCGGATGCGGGCCCACAGGGCGTCGTCGTTCGGCTCGAAGACCACCCACTGGGTGCCGTTGAGGATGGACTCCTCCAGGTAGTTGAACAGCCGCCGCACGTTGAGATACCGCCAGGCCGGGTCGCTGGACAGCGTGCGGGCGCCCCAGACCCGCACCCCGCGCCCCGGGAAGGTACGGATGCAGTTGACCCCGATCGGGTTGAGCAGTTCCTGCTCGGCCTTGGTCACCTGGGTGGCCAGGGTGATCGCGCCACGGACCACCTCGTTGGCCGGGGCCTTGTGCACCCCCCGGGCGGCGTCGCTGCGGGCCCACACCCCCGCCAGGTGGCCGCTCGGTGGGACGAGTTCGTTCGTCCCGGTCGCCGGGTCGAACACCTTGATCCACGGGTAGTAGAGGGCGGCGTACTTCGAGTCGTACCCGGCCAGGTCGGTGCGCCACTCCTTGACCTGCTGCGGCGACAGGCCCGGCGGCGGGTCGATGATGGCCATCCGGTCGCCCATCAGCTCGCAGTGGGCGATCATCGCGAGCTGGACCGCCTTGACGGCTTCCAGGTCCACGCCGTTGCGCCGGTACGCGCTCATCAGATCCGGCACTGCCAGCATGGTGATCTCGTCGACCGCCTCCAGGCCGCCGAACCCGGTGCGTTCGGCCACGTCCCCCACGTAGTCGTCGGCGACCACCTCGTGCCGGGTCGGCACCGGCGTCGCGTCGGGACGCAGGGCCACCGTGCCCTTGGCCAGGTCGCCCGCGGTCACCTCCTCCACGGTGACCAGCTTGGACTGATCACGCACGACGGTGACGATGTTCTCCTTGCCGCGCTTGGTGGTCACCTGGTGGGTCTCGGCCGGTTTGCCGTTCTGCTTGACGACCACGGTGTACCGGTCGTCACCGGCCCCGTCACCGGTGGCGTCGGCCACCTCGACGCTGATGTCGCCGCTGCCCTTGCCCCGGCCGGCGGGCAGCTCACGGGCCACGAACCGGTAGCCGCCGAGCATCGCCTGCGGGGTGGCCGGGGTCGACCGGCCGGTGCCGTCCGTCCCGCCGTCGGCACGTTCGCCGCCGACCCGGACGACGTAGCACTTGCCGCCGCCGTTGAGGAAGTAGCCGTAGACGGCGTGCGCCAGGTAGTAGTCCTCGGCGAACTCGCCGAACACCTGGGTGTACTGCCCCCAGTTGGTGACCAGGGTGGGGGTGTGGAACGGGCCCCTGGGGGCGAACCCGACGAAGGCGGCGACCGCGGTACCCACGCCCTCGATCGGTCGCGAGCCGGCCTCGACCTCCTCGACGTACACACCGGGCGAAAGATAGGTGGGCATCGCGCCTCCTTGTCAGCTGGCTGTGGCTCGATGCTGCGGCGGGTCGCCGGGTCATGTAACGACCACCGGGCTGGGCATGGGGGAAGCCGTGCGTGCCCGAACGGGCACCGGTTGCCAGAGCTGCCGCCGATGCCTCTTCGGGAAGCCGGTGGTGCCCCCGGAACTGCCTGACCGTCCCGGACCGGGACGCGCGAGGTCGGCCACCCTCGACCCATGACCCGGCGCGCGGCGGCCGCCGACGATCACACGGCGCGGGCCGAGGCCGGTGCGGCCCTCGCCCGCGGCAGGCGGCGGGTAGCCGAGGGCGGCGGGCGAGAAGTCGGCCCGCAGGCGGTGCTGGCCCTGCAACGCGACGCCGGCAACGCGGCGGTCAACGCGCTGCTCGCCGGACGGCTGAAGGCCCCCGGCGAACAGGCCGTGGGTGACATCGACGCGGCACTGCGGGAAATCCGCCGCGACGAACCGGCCGTCGACACCGTCGAGAAGGGACTGAAGGCGGCGAAGGCGGCCGGCGTACCCGTCGATCTGGAGGGGCCCAAACCGCCGGCCTCCGCGCTCGCGGTGACGACGACGGGCTTCGGACCGGCCTCGGTCGCCCCGAAGAAGCCGGTTCCGCCGCCCAAGCCCGTGCCCGCGGTGAGCCCGCTGGGTAGGGCGGGCGCCAAGGCGCCGGGACGACCGGGCGGGACCGCGACGAAGGGCGGCGGTGGCGCGGCGCCACCAGCGGCCTCCGGCGCGGCGGTCGTCGCACCCGCACCGCTGGCCGCGGACCAGCTGCTCCAGCCGCCGGTGCCGCCCACCACGGTACGGCCCGACGACGATCCCGCGTTCACGGCGGTGAAGGGTGGCGTCACCGGGTTCGCGAAGGCCAAGAAGGTCCACCCGCCGGCCACGGCGAAGGCGAAGGAGGCCCAGGACGCGGCGTTGCCGCCCACCGACGACACCGCTGGCCAGGCCAAGGCGGCCAAGGTCGACTCGATGGACGCCCAGCAGCCGGGCACGTTCGACAAGAAGGCGTTCATCGCGGCCGTCAAGGCGGCTATCGAGGCGAAGTCGCCGAAGACGCTCAAGGAGGCCGACGACTACCGCGAGTCGGGCAAGGCCGGTGAGGTCAAGGGTGAGGTCCAGGGCCTGGTCGGTCAGGGCACCCAGGGTCAGGCCAAGGACATCGAGACCGCCACCGAGGCACCCCCCGACGAGTCCAAGGCGGTCGCCAAGCCGATCACGCCGATGAGCGAGGAGCAGCCCGGATCCACCGCGACGATTCCCGCCGCCGGTGCGGTGCCCAAGCCGGCCCCGGCCGAACAGACGAACCTGCAGGCCGGCAAGCACCAGGCCAACCAGGAGCTGGCCGACGCGGAGGTGAGCGAACCGCAGCTCGCGCGCTCCGGCGAGCCCGCGTTCGAGTCGGCGCTGGCCGACAAGAAGGCCGCCGCCGCGCACGCCGACACCGCGCCCGCCGAGTTCCGCCAGCAGGAACAGGCCACGATCCAGCAGGGGAGGGCGGAGGCCGCCGCCGAGACCAAGGCGGGCGTGGCCGGCATGCAGGGCGCCAAGGGCGCCGCGCTGGCCAACCTGGTCGCGAAGAAGGGCGCGACGAAGTCCCGGGACGAGACGAAGCGTGCCGAGGTGACCGCGAAGATCCAGGGCATCTTCGCGGCCACCGAGACCGACGTGAAGAAGATCCTCGACGGCATCGACCCGAAGGTCGAAAAGACCTTCGAGCAGGGCGAGGCCACCGCCCGGGCCGCCTTCGAGTCATACGTGGCCGCCAAGATGTCGGCATACAAGAAGGACCGGTACGGCGGTTGGCTGGGTGGCCTACGGTGGGCCAAGGACAAGCTGCTCGGGATGCCGTCGAAGGTCAACGAGTTCTACGAGGCCGGCCGCGAGCTGTACCTCAAGCGGATGGACGAGGTGATCTCACGGGTCGCCGACATCGTCGGTGACGACCTGGCCGCCGCGAAGAAGCGCATCGCGACCGGCCGGGCCGAGATCGCCGCGTACGTGAAGACCCTGCCCGCGGATCTGAAGAAGGTCGGCGCGGAGGCGACCGAGCAGGTGGGCGACCTGTTCGCGAAGCTGGAGAGCGACGTCACCGCCAAGCAGGAGGCCACGGTCGACACCCTGGCCACCAAGTACGTCGAGGCGCGCAAGGGGCTCGACGAACGGATCGAGGCGCTCCAGGCGGAGAACAAGGGCCTGGTCGACAAGGCGATCGGCGCCATCAAGGCCGTCATCAACACGATCCGCGAACTGGCCGCGATGCTGCGCAACGTCCTCGCCCGGGCCGTCGGAGTGGTCGGCGAGATCATCAAGGACCCCGTCGGGTTCCTCGGCAACCTGATCGCCGGCGTCAAGGGCGGCATCCTCAAGTTCAAGGACAACATCCTCGACCACCTCCGCAAGGGCCTGATGAGCTGGCTGTTCGGGGCGCTCGCCGAGGGTGGCGTGGAACTGCCCACCACCTTTGACATCAAGGGCATCGTCAAGCTGCTCGCCTCGATCTTCGGCCTCACCTGGACCAACATCCGCAACCGGATCGTGAAGCAGATCGGCGAGCGGGCGATGTCGGCTGCGGAGAAGGGCGTCGAGATCTTCCAGCTCTTCGCGACCCAGGGCGTCGCGGGACTGTGGCAGATGCTGCTGGACAAGCTCGGCGACATCAAGGAGATGATCCTCGAACAGGTCAAGGACTTCGTGGTCACGAGGATCATCACGGCCGGCATCACCTGGCTGATCGGCCTGCTCAACCCGGCGGCCGCGTTCATCAAGGCGTGCAAGCTGATCTACGACGTGGTGATGTTCTTCGTGGACAACGCCAGCCGGATCGCGACGTTCGTCAACACCGTCCTCGACTCGGTCGCCGACGTCGTACGCGGCAACGTCGGCGGCGTCGTCGAGAAGATCAACAATGTGCTCGGGCAGATGGTGCCGATCATCATCGGCTTCCTGGCCAGCGCGATCGGTCTCGGCGGCATCGGCCAGAAGATCCGCCAGATCATCGAGACGCTCCGCAAGCCGGTCAACAAGGCCCTCGACTTCATCATCAAGACCGGCCTCAAGCTCGCCGGCCCGATCATCCGCGGCATCGCGGGCCTCGCCGGCCGGGCCAAGGCCAAGGTCGCCGCCAGCGCCGCCTGGGCCCGGGGCAAGGCCACCAGCGCGGTACGCGCGGTGCGGGACTGGTTCACGCTGCGCAAGTCGTTCACCGCGAGCGACGGCGCACACTCCCTCTACTGGCAGGGCCGCGGGCCAGGAGCCAGGCTGACCGTGGCATCGACACCGACACCGGTCGACGCGGTCCTGGTCCGGGCCGCCCGCCTGATCAACGCCACTCACCCCCAGTACGGCGACCTCCAAGCGGCGCAGGCCAAGCAGGCCCAGATCCTGACGATCAAGGCGACCGTCGAGGGATCCGGCCCAGCGGCCCGCCAACCTGCCGACGTCGACCGGCTGAACACCGCCATGGAGGACCTGGCCCGGCTCATGGTGCCGCTGGTGCCGATCGTCTTCCCCGCGACTGCGCCGGCGGCGGCGGGCACCCTGCCCGCCTGGGTGCAGCCGTTCAAGCTGGTGAAGCTCAGGCGCGAGAACCGGGTGGCGCAGGTGCAGGCGATCGACACCTCGAATCCGGCCCTGCCGATGGTCCAGTACCAGGTGCTGCGCCCCCGGCTGCGAGAAGGGGACGCCTTCAACCCGCCGCAGGGCGGACGCACCGGCGCTCCGGAACGGGTGTCACCCAACCACATCAACGCGACCTGGGAGCAGTACACCGAGGACCCGCGCAACTACTACATGGGACCGACGCCGTCCAAGAACGGGCCCGTCGGGCAGGCGGTGATCGCCCGGATGCGCGGCGAGGGGAAGATTGTCGGAAACCAGGTCCGGTACGGGCGGGACGCCGCCGGCAATCCGCTGCCGCCGGGCCAGGTCCAGCTCTATCCCATCAGCCAGTGCGCGATGGGCCACGTCATCGACGCGGTGACCTGGTGGAACAGCAACGGGCGGTTCACCGGGCCACAGTCGGCCCAGGTCCAGGCGTTCATGACCGACCCCGACAACTACGAGATCGAACCCTCGGGTCCAAACTCGCTGCGCGGTGCCCTGCTCGGCGCCCGCGGCGGGCGCTACCTGCCGTCGGCGAAGTGACCGGTTCGCCGGCGGGCGCCAACAGGCGCCGGTCGCCGGGCGCGGCCGGCCGCCGGCCAGTGGGCGCGCGGCCGGTGTCGGATGCCTACGGATTGGCGGTCGCCTTGATGAAGGACAAACCTGCTCGCCACCGCCCCATGAGTCCACGAGGCCACCGGCTGGCCGGGCGTCGCACGGTCCTGTCGTGCGCGAAGCTATCGCCGCCCCGCCCTAATGACCGGTGACCAGAGCGGTGACGATGGCGCCGGTCTGGTCGAGCGCCATCGGGCCGACATTGCCCAACGGTTCACCCAGAGCCGACAGAGGAAGCCACTGGACTAGCTCCGGCAGGAGCGTGCCGGACGGCTCGGTGACCGCGACGACCAGGGGCATCGCGTCGTCGGCAGGAACGCCGGGCACGAATGGACAACAGATCACCCGCCCGGTCCGTGCCTGTAGGTGCATCGAGTTGGAAAGTACGACCACCATCAACTCGGTGCGGGTGTCCAGTCGTGGCGCGACGTCTCCCGGTCGGATCACAGGCCGGACTCCCGGTTGGCCGCGTACACCTGAGCGGCGTAGGCGTCGATGTCGAGCGTCGGCACGGTCCGGGCGGTGTAGCCGGCCAGAGCGAGCCGGAGATGTTCGTTCTGCAACGCTCGCTCGATCAACTCCGAGCGATTCAATCCCAGCTCAGAGGCGTCAGCGTCGGCTGCGGCCAAGACCTGCGAATCGACCGTCGCGGAAATCTTCATTTTCGCCATACATTCATCCTACCAGTCGTACTACCGCGTGCTCGGCGCCCGGAGGCCCAGCCAAGAAATCCGAGCAGACTGTCGCGGACTGCTGGCTCGCAGCGTTCTCTATCGGTCGGTGAAGGCGCCCGCGCGGGCGGCGGTGGCCGCGTCGCGGGCGGCACGGTCCGGAAGGCGCGCGTCGGCCGCGACCCGCATGAGCACCAGCTCGTGATACAGCGGGGCGGTGGCGGCGACGAGCAACCGGCGGGCGTCGGTGCCCGCCGGTATCTCGCCGCGTTCAACGGCGCGTCGCACGATGTCGGCGCAGCGGTCGTAGCGGTCGGCCCAGAAGGCGCGTAGGGCCTCGGCGGCCTGCTCGGACCGGAACGACGCGGCGATCAGCGCGACGGTCACCGGGTCGGTGGTCAGCCCGGTCTGAACCTCGTGGTTGACCGCGAGCAGGTCGCCCTCTAGCGAACCCGTGTCGGGCGGGCGCCACGCGTCGACGCTGGCCTCGTGCAGGACGTCGGCCAGCAGGCCACCGACATCCCGCCAGCGCCGGTACACCGTCGTGCGGTGTACGCCCGAGCGCTCGGCCACCACATCGATGCTCAGGGAGTCGTAGCCGTGCCGCACCAGCTGGGCGAGGGCTGCGTCGAGCACGCGGCGACGGACCGCCGCGCTGCGCCCACCGGGCCGGCGCGCGCGGCCGGTCACGGAGTCGTCGGGAAGATCGCTTGTCGGTCGTGATGACGCCATGCCACAATGTTATCGCTACAGACGTAGCTTTAGTGAATGAGGACTTCGTGACACCTGACCCCACGGCCCTTCATCCGGTTCCGGCACATCCCCGCGTGGTGTTCCTCAAGGCGCTGGTCACCTCCCCCACGATCACCGTCGGGGACTACACGTACTACGACGACCCGGACAACGCGACCGGCTTCGAACGGCACAACGTGCTCTACGGCTACGGACCGGAACAGCTGATCATCGGCAGGTTCTGCGCGATAGCGGCCGGAACCCGGTTCCTGATGGCCGGCGGCGACCACCCGGCCATGGGCCCGTCCACCTTTCCGTTCACCCTCTTCGGCGGCGAGTGGGCCGACCGGACCCTCGACGTGGTGAGCACCATGCCCAGCCGCGGCGACACCATCGTCGGCAACGACGTGTGGTTCGGCCACCGGGCCACCGTCATGCCCGGCATACGCATCGGCGACGGGGCGATCATCGCTGCCGGCGCGGTGGTCACCACCGACGTCCCGGCCTACACGATCGTCGGCGGGAATCCGGTACGACCGATCCGGCAACGCTTCAGCGACCAGGACATCATCCGGTTGCGGCGGGCCGCGTGGTGGGACTGGCCCACCGACCTGATCAACAAACACTGTCGCACCATCATGGCCGGCACACCGGCCGAGATCGAACGCATCGCCATCGAGAACGAACTGGAGCAAGCCCCGTGACATCCGCGGTCATCCAGGAACACGCCGTGGCCGACGCCGGCCGCGGTCTGTACGCCGTCACCACCGGACCCGACGGCGCCCTGTGGTTCACCTTCGCCCACAGCGGTCAGATCGGACGCATGATCCCGGGTGAGGAGCCCACCACGTACCAACTCGACCCTGCCGGGCAGCCCACGATCATCGTCACCGGCCCTGATGGCGCGCTGTGGTTCACCGAGTCTCGGGCCCACCGCATTGGCAGAATCACCACCGCCGGCACGGCCACCACATACCCCGTACCCAGCCGCGACGGCGGACCGTACGGCATCGCGACCGGACCCGACGGCGCCCTGTGGTTCACCGAGATGAACGCCGACCGCGTCGGCCGGATCACCCCCGACGGCGAGGCCACCGACTTCCCGCTCCCGGTCACCGGCGCCTACCCGTCGGCCATCACGGCCGGCCCCGACGGCGGCATGTGGTTCACGATGAACCAGGCGAACGCGATCGGGCGGATCGACACGAACGGCGCCATCACCACGCACCCACTGCCGACGGACGCCGCCGCGCCCGTAGGGATCACCGCCGGCCCCGACGACGCCATCTGGTTCGTCGAGATCGCTGCCGGCCAGATCGGGCGGATCACCGTCGACGGCACGATCGACGAGTTTCCGCTACCGGACCGCGCCGGCCGACCTCACGCCATCGCCAGCGACGACAACGGCAAGCTGTGGTTCACCGAGTGGGCGGGCAACCGGGTCGGCTCGATCACCACGGACGGGAAGATCGAGGTGCACGACCTGCCCACCCCGCGCTCCGAACCACACGGCATCACTCTCGGGCCCGACGGTGCCCTGTGGACCGCGTTGGAGAACGGCACCCTGGCCCGCCTCACCATCACCGGTCGCTGACGACGTCCGGGTAACGAACCGGACACCCTCTGGCCGAGCAGCGGCGACACGGGCTCACCGATGAGCCTGGACCCGCTTGACCGCGCGGCCGGTGTAGAGATAACGGCCGTTCTCCAGGAACGCGATTACTGGGTGAACACCTTGGTCCGGCTCGGCGGCGACGTACCGGTTGTCGCCGAGCGCGAGGACGCGGACGGTCTTCCGCTCATCGCCCATCTCAGCCGCGAACCCCTTGGGGATCACGGTGATGTCGAGGCCACCCGTGGCGAGCTTCACCTCGTATCGCTCGATCGGCCCCTCGAAGATGCCGGCGTGATCCGGCGAGGCCTCGGCGGGCGTGTCCGGCGGCCGCACCCGTGCGGGCACCCGGATACCGGCGGTCTCGGCGAGCACCGCGGCCAGTGTCTCGTCGATCAGCGGGCCGGCGTCGCCGCCGTTGACGCTGATCGCGACGACCACGTCCCGGTCGGGCACGATGCGCCAGCACGTGGACTGGCCCGGCGTACCGCCGTCGTGACCGACGACCGGCACGCCGTCCCACTCGAAAAGCATGAAACCCAGACCCCAGGCGTACGCCGAACGTCCGCCCATCGCCGGCAGCGTGACCTGCGGTTGCCGCATGGTGGCGAACGTGCCGGCAGGCAGTACCCGGGTGCCGTCGGCGGCGAGACCGTCGGCGAGGAACATCCGTCCGAACGCCACCAGCTCGCGCGGCGCCGCGCACGGGGTCGACCCGGCCGGCGCGTTGGAACGGGGCATCTGCCAGCGCGGAACCACGGTGCGCCTGTCTCCGACGTGACCTGCCGCGGCCCGGAACAGGACCGCCTCCTCGCCGAACATGGCCATGTGCGTGACGCCGAGCGGCTCGATCAGGCGCTCCCGCAGCACCGCCTCCCACGTCCCGCCGCGCAGCTCGGCAACCATCGCACCGAGCACGCAGAACCCGGAGTTGCAGTAGGAGTGCCGCGCACCGGGCGGATGGACCTGTCCGGCGTTGCCACGCATCCAGGTGATCAGTTTGCCGAGGGCGTCGTCCCCGCGGCCGGTGTCCTCGAACAGGTCACCCTCGAACCCGCCGGTGTGCGACAACAACTGGCGCACCGTCACGGAATCGCTGGCCGTCGCGTCGAGGACGCCGAACGTGGGCAGGTAGCGGCGCACCGGCGCGTCAAGCTCCACCACACCCTCGGCGACGAGTTGCAGCACCAGCGACGCCGTCCACACCTTGGTGACCGAGCCGATCTGGAACACGCTGTCCGGCGTTGTGGCGACACCGGTGTCGCGGTTGACCACCCCGGTGGCCGCCTCGATCAGCTCCCCGCCGGCCCCGACCGCGACAGCGGCACCGGGCACGCCGAGACGCTCGGCCGACTCAGCAAGCAACGCCTGAAGATCCATATCGACGACCGTACCAACCCCGTCGCGACCCGCCGTAGAGGTGGACCCGGTGGTCGACGTCGTGCTCGGGGTCGCATCGGACGAACCCGCTGGACTTCACCGGCCCGTTCGACACGAGCACCAGCCAGTCCTCGTAGTACCAACTCGGATTGCAGGCACAGGTGGTGAAGGTGAACCGGAAGTTCGCCCGGTAGCGACCGATCTGCCCCGGCATGAGCTGGAAGAGGCGGGCCGGGCCGGGCAACCGTGGGTACGCGGCTCGGCCCGGCAGCCGATCGACCACCAGCGCTAGGCCCTTCGACGACAGCCCCAGGCCGAGATCCTGGGCGCATTCCACGCCGCCGCCGACCACCTCGTCCCGGCGAACGTAGCGGGCCGCTTCGTCGGCAAGCACCTCGTGGACCACCAGCTCATCAGCTGGCATCGACGCCGGCAACCGCGCCGGACGGGACAATCCCCGGCGCTCGTTCGCTTGCGGGGATCCGCGTGCGGCCGCGCTCCACCGCACGCGTACCCGTTGGATGACGACCACGACCCACTATGGCCGGCCCCCCGTCGGCACGCCAGCCATATCCGTACATCGCCTCCGGGCGGACCGACGCGAGGTCCGGCGGCAGGTACGCCGGATGCTCGCCAGGCGGGCTTCAGGTCATCGCGCGATCTCGTGGCCAGCCGTTGAGGTGCCGAACTGCCGGAGGTACATCTCACACCGAGCAGCGAAGTCCGCACCCGCATCGGATAGTCGCGTCCGGTCAATGACGTCGTCGGGGTCGTTCTCCGCGGGGGTGACCATACCGATCTGCTCATCGACGTACTGACCGCGCGCGAGTTGTGCCGTCGCCAACGCGAGGCCGACCGCCACGGTGACGCCCACACAGGTGCGGTACGGCGAAAAACAGCGTGCCGGCCGTCGTCCGGACCGTCGCCCTGGTGGTCGATGGCCATCAGAAAGACGCCGTCGCCGGTGGCGGGTATGTCGATCTCCCAATGCGTCGACCCGGCCGGGCCTGGTCCCGTAGCGGGGATGCGGTGGCCGATGAGCGACCGGCGCAACTCCGCTCCGGCGAGCTGTCGGCTCCGCCAACGTCGCCACGAGATCCACAGACATGGCGCCACGGTATCGGTGGGCCAGCCTGGGGCCCTGGTCGATATGCGTCGGTCAACCTGCGGCGCGCTCATGCCGACAGGCTCACCTTCCGGCGTCGTCGTGGCGTCCGCTGCGGCCCAGGCCTGCCCTGGTCGCTGCCGGGATGGCAAGCTCATGTCCCGTGATCGATCATTTCGTGTGGCGCCAGCTCCACGGCCGGTTCGGGTGGGCCCGTCAGGTGCCGGTCTGGAGGCTCGATGGCCGGCGGGCGGCGGTGACCGCGCCGTGAGAAATCCGCGCCCTGCCGAGGCTCGCCCGTGAGGGCCGTCATCGTCGCGGCCGCGGTCGCGTTCATCATCTCCCTGTTCAGCACGCCGGTGGCGATTCGCGTCTTCACGGCGCTCAAGGCCGGCCAGCCGATCCGATCCATCGGGCTCGCCAGCAACGAGGGCAAAAAGGGCACCCCCGCGATGGGTGGCGTCGTGTTCATCGTGGCGACCCTCGTCGCCTATGTCGCCGGGCATTTCGCGCTGACAACTCTGCCCGAACGGCAGATCGCGCAGGAGGGGCCGACCATGACGGCTCTCGTCCTGCTCGGTCTGTTCGTCTTCTGCGGCGTGGTCGGGTTTCTCGACGACTACCTCAAGGTGCGTCGGCGCAACTCCGACGGGCTGTCGGCCAAGGGCAAGCTGCTCGGTCAGGCGATCGTCGGCGGCGGGTTCGCCGTCGCCGCGCTCTACGTGCCCAGCACCAACGGCCAGACCGTGGCCAGCGAGCACATCTCGTTCATTCGCGATATCAGCTGGCTCGACGTCGGCAAGGTCGGCTCGGTGATGGCGTTCGTCTTCGTGATCACGGCGATGTCGAACGGCGTGAACCTCACCGACGGCCTCGACGGCCTGGCCACCGGCGCGTCGGTCCTGGTGCTCGGCGCGTACGCGCTTATCGGGTTCTGGCAGTACCGGCACTGGTGCGCCGACGACGCGTATGCCCGCGCGAACGACTACTGCTATCAGGTGCGGGATCCCCTGGAGATCGCGATGATCGCGGCTGCGGCGGCCGCAGCCTGCGTGGGCTTCCTGTGGTGGAACACGTCCCCGGCGCGGATCTTCATGGGTGACGTGGGGTCGCTCGGACTCGGTGGGTTGATCGGCGGGCTCGCGGTGGCAACCCGCACCACGCTGCTGTCAATCATGATCGGCGGGCTCTTCGTCCTCATCACAACAACCTGGGTGATCCAGATCGTCTCGTTCCGGACCACCGGTAGACGGGTCTTCCGGATGGTGCCGCTGCACCACCATTTCGAGTTGGCAGGCTGGAGCGAGGTCAACATCGTGGTCCGGTTCTGGATCGTGGCCGGTGTCGGCGTGGCGGTCGGCCTGGGCCTGTTCTATACGGATTATCTGGCGACCGCTGGATGAAGCCACGCGACAAGCCTGTGTCGTTCTATTGACGGCAGCCCCTACTGCTGCTCCTCGTTCTCCTCTTCCTGCCGCTGGACGTAGGTCTGTGCCGTCTTGTCCTCCTCCTCGGTCTCCTCGCGCTGCACCGTGGGCGCGGCGTGGTCCACGCCGTCGGCCGCGACCCGCTGCACCGCGGGACCGGCCGGAGCGGCGGCGACCGGAGCGGCCGGGGCAGGCCCGGACATCAGCCGATCCGCGTTCGCCACAGCCTCGCGTTCGAACCGGTCGGCCGGGTCGCTGAGCCTCACTCCGCCACCGGCCTCCGTGCCGTCGACCGGCCCGGTGCGCTGCTGCACCACGTGGGTCAGCTCGTGGGCGAGCATGTGTCGGCCGTTGTCGGAGCCGGGGTCGTACCTGTCGCGCTGGAACACGATGTTGGAGCCGACGGTGTACGCCTGCGCGTTGACCGCGCGGGCCGACTCGTGCGCCGCGCCGTCGGTGTGCACCCGTACGTCGCCGAAGTCCTGCCCGAAGCGGGCCTCCATATCAGCCCGGGTGTCCGCGTCCAGCGGACTACCTCCGCCGGAGTTGACGACGTCGTGCACCGGTGACCGTTCCCGTTCGACGAGCGTGTTCACGCCCGCGTTGCCAGCCGCACGCTGCAGGCCGAGCATGCCACCGGGACCGAGCACGTCGGTGCGTCCCGCGGCCGCGGCCCGGTACATGACGTCGCCGCTGTCGTCGCGGTCGATCCGGTCACCCTTGGGACGAAAGCCGCTCTCCAGGTCGTGGTCGTGGCCGCGCATGGCCGCTCCCTCCGCTCGTCGCCGTACGCCCCAGCGTGTGCCGCCCGCCGGTCCCGCGCCAGGGGTGCCCGCGCGCCCGAAGGGGCAGATCCGGCTGCCCCGACGGTCACGGGAGCCAGAATCCGACGATGTAGTCGCGCCGGTTCGGCCGAGTGTTGTCCCGCCCGATGAAGCACTGCCTGCCATGGGCCTTGGCGAGGATCAGCGCGTCCTTCGCGTCCTCCTCGTTGTCCAGGATGAGCATCCGGGACGACCCGTCGGTCAACAGCCAGCCACTCGCGCCCTCGTCGACGATCGTGAGGCCGCCCTTGTCGTACGGGATACAGTCCGGCGACGGTATCTCCGGTTGCTGCCCGGACCGGCCCTTCCAGTACTGGACGATGTAGTCGGCCCGGTTGGGCCGGGTGTTGTCGCGCCCGACGAAGCAGAGCTGGGTGGATCGGCGGGCGACGGCCAGCGCCACGGCGGCGTCGGCCTGGTCGTCCAGGATCAGCATCCGGTGCTCCTGCCCGCCGGGCAGGGTCTCCACCAACCGCCACCCGATGGTGCCGGCGTCGTAGATTTTCAGCTTCGCCGGGTCGTACGGCACGCAGTCCGCCGGTTCGATCTTGTCGAGCGGGTCGGCCGCGGTCGGGGTGGCCGAGGGCTTACGGCTCGGTTTCGCCGTGGCGCTCGCCGACGCGCCGCCGCTGGGCGGCATGCTGGTGGGCGGGCCGGTCGGCGCTCCGGCGGTGGGTGGCACGGTGGGGACGGCGGCCGAGGTCGGTGACCCGATGACCGGGTCGGACGGTTCGTCGTCGCCGTTGGCGAGGGCGAACGCGGCACCTCCCCCGCCGAGCAGCAGCACCGTGGCCAGGGCCGCCGCCGGTGCCCAGTGCGGGAAGACCGGCACGACGTGCCGGGTGCCGTCAGCGCGCAACGGCGCGCTGCTGCCCTCCACGGCGACGGTGGCGTGGATCGGCACCGGGCGTGGCCGGCCGAACCAGCGACGCGGCACGCGCACGGTCATCGGGACGGCGGTACGGCCCGGCGGCAGTTCGACCGCGGTGCGGCCGAGTTCCATCCGGAAGGCCCCCTCGTCGTCGGCGGCGCTGACCCGGGCGCGTTCCACGACGTTGCCCCGGTTGTCCACGATGACCTGGTGTTTGGTGGCGCCGCGTCCGGACGAGCTGGGTGGGACGAGTTCGGCCGCGAGGTCGTGGAAGGCGGCGACCGCGGCGGCTCCGTTCGCCGTCACCGTCAGGTTGGCGTGGACCGTGGAGTCGAGCCGCACCACGTACCAGGCGTGCCCGGCCGGGCAGGCTGACGAGCGGGGTGGTGCGAACCGCAGCGTCACCGTGCCGGTCTGCTCCGGATACACCGACAGCTCCGACGGTTCGACGGTGCTCCAGGCGGCGGCAGGTCCGCTGAGCCGGATGAGAAAACCGTCGACCTGGGTGCCCGCGTTGTAGACCGACAGGGTGGTCGAACCGGTCGAGCCGGGTGTCACCTCGACCACCGGATCGGCGAGGGTGGCGCGGACGGCGCCCCGCTGGTCTCCACCGCCCGGTGGTGGGCCACCGTAGCCACCGGCACCACCCGGTGGCGGTTGGCCACCGTAGCCGCCGGCCGGCGGGATCGGGCCGCCGGGCGAGGGCGGCCCGCTCCCGCCGTGGGCACCGCCCGGCATGGGCACCCGGCCGGTGTACGGGCCGCCGCTCCCGGGCCGGCCCGACGGGTCGCCGTCCCACGGCAGGTACGCGCCACAGTCCGGGTTCGCGCAGAACTGCGCGCCGTTGGCGTTCACCCGGCCGCAGGCCCGACACGTCATGCTCACGCCACTCGCCTCCTTCGTTCGTCAGGCCACCAGCGCCAGGTAGGGACCGAACTCGCGGTCGAGGCACAGCCGGCCGAGTTTGCGGTACTCCCGGGCCACGGCTCCGACGAGATCCGCCATGCCCACCGGACGGTTCGCCTCGGCCGCCAGGTACGCGGCGGTGACCGCGGCCGATCGGATGTGGCCGCCGGCCAGGTCGAAGGCCGCGGCCAGGAAATCGAGGTCGGCGTCGGGCGAGCGGGGCAGCGCCGGGCCCAGGCACCGGTCCCACAGCGCGCGGCGCAGGTCCGCATCCGGCAGCGGGAAGTCGACCACCACGTCGAGCCGGCGGGTGAACGCCTCGTCGAGGTTCGCGCGCAGGTTGGTGGCGAGGATCGCGATGCCGTCGAACGTCTCCATCCGCTGGAGCAGGTAGGCGCTCTCGATGTTGGCGTACCGGTCGTGCGCGTCCCGCACCTCGGACCGCTTGCCGAAGATCGCGTCCGCCTCGTCGAACAGCAGCACGCCGTTGACGCCGGCCGCCTCGGTAAAGATGCGTTCGAGGTTCTTCTCCGTCTCCCCCACGTACTTGTCCACCACGGTGGCGAGGTTGACGGTGTAGAGGTCCAGGCCGAGGGAGGCGGCGATCACCTCGGCCGACATGGTTTTGCCGGTGCCGGAATCGCCGGCGAACAGGCCGGTGAGTCCCCGGCCGCGGCCGCCGCCGGGCCGCATCCGCCACGTGTCGAGGACCCGGTCGCGGTGCCGGGCGCGGGCCGCCAGTTCCCGCAGTTGACCGAGGACGGGCGGCGGCAGCACCAGATCGGACCAGCCGACCGCCGGCTCGATGCGCCGGGCGAGCCGCTCCAGGCCGGCGGCGTTCTGGCTGCGGGCGCCGTGTCGCAGCAGGGGGGCGGTGACCGTGCCGTCGCCGCCGAGCGCCGCCAGCGCCGCCGCCTCGGCGGCTCGGCGGATCTGCGGCGGGCCGAGGGTGAAGTGGGCGGTCACGGCGGCCGGGTCCAGGCCGGGCGCGAGCCGTCCGTCCAGCGCGGCACGCCACAGCGCCGCGCGGACCGGCGCCGGCACCGGCGCCGCGTCCATGCGCAGCGGCGGGCGGCGGGTCCACCGTGGATCCCAGCCGGTGGTGCCGTAGAGCACGAGGGGTACGGGGGCCGCGGCGAACGCGTCGAGCAGTGGTCCGACGGTGCTGCCGTCGAGCGGGCCGAGCACCACGCCGGATCGGGTCAGCAGCGCCTCGCGGGCCAGCGGGCGGGCCAGGTCCGGGGCGTCGGCGAGCCGTCCGGCGTCGACCGCGAGCGCGGGCATGGCCAACCGGTGCAGGGCCGTGACCCCGAGCGCCAGGCCACTGCCCCCGGGACGCTCCCGCAGGTAGGCCAGGTGGGCGCCGCCGGCCAGCGCCCGGGCGAGCATGTCGGCGTCCGGCAGGTCCGGCACCGGCGCGGCGGTGCCGTCACACACCCCGGTCAGCGCCGGATCGGGCCGGTCGTCACCGAGCAGGTGCGCCACCACCCGATCGGGCACCCGCAGGGTACGCGACAGGAACGGGCGGTCCGGCTCCTCGACGGCCAGCAGGCCGGTCGCGGCCAGCGGCGCGCCCCGGTGCAGTCGGGACCGGCCCGCCGCGGACGCCTCCGGCACGCCGCACAGCCGCAGGGCGAGGCCGACCGTCGCCCGTCGCCGTGTCACATCGTCGTTGAGGTAGCCGTAGAACTGCTCGAACCGGCTGTCCACGTCGGGCGCCAACGCCACAAGCAACAGCTCCGTGTCCAGCGGGATCAGGTCGGCCGCCTCCGGCAGCAGGTCTGCCCCGTGCGGTGGCGACGGGTACGGCTGCCGAGGCCCGTGCAGCAGGTCGTCGATGGCGTCGTCGGACAGGTACAGGCCGCGGAACGGGTCGTCCGGGGCGGGGTCGGTGGTGCGTCGCGCCGTCACCGCCTCCCGGATCCGGCGTTCCAGGTCCGCCAGGCGGCCAAGCAGGTCGGCCAGGCCGGTCATCACGTCCCCCGCACCCGGGACATCGCCACCCGACGCTCGCCCGGGCCGGCCGGCGGTGCCGCCGTACGCTGCCGTGGCGCGCCCGGCCCGGCCGGGACGTCCGCGTCCGCCGGTTGTGGCGGGCCGGCGTCCGGATGGGGCCGGTGCCCGACCTGGCCGTCCCCGCCTACGTCGAGGAGCAGCCCGTCCTGTGCCGGCGGGCCCGCCGGGTACGACCGGCCGGCGTCGATGGGTGCGCTGATCACCAGGTCGAGCGACGGTTTGAGTTCGCCGCCCAGCGCGGTCCACACGTCGGCGAAGGCCCGGTCCTCCGGCGGTGGCTGGGCCACCGTCATCGGCACCGGCAGCCGCAACGCGGCGAGCGAACCGGTGAGCAGGGGCGGCGGCACGGCGTCGTAGCGCAGCAACGTCACCAGCAGGGCGGACAGCAACCGGTGCTCGTCCTCGGGTCGCTGGGTCCAGGCCGTGATGAGGTACGACATCTTGACGTACCGGGGTGGCAGGTGCCGGGCCGTCACCCGTCCGTCGGCGTCGTACTCGTTGAGCAGGCCGCGCTGGCGGCGGCGCAGGTCCTCGCGGATGTCGTAGAGGTACATGTTCACCGTCGGCGCGTTACGCCGGGCGGCCCAGTCCTTCGTCGGCGCGTCGAGCGCGATCTCCACGTCGCTGCCTGGCAACGCCTCGGTTCGCAGCACCCGGCGCAGCGCGTCGTCCACCTCGTGGATCATCCCTACCTCCGCTGGACGAAGTCGCCGGGCTGCAGGCTCGCGGGCACGACGGTGAAGGCGGCCTCGGCGGGGGTGAAGCCGGAACCTGCCGCGACCAGCCGGCGGTCGCCGAGCAGGTCGTGGTGGAACACCAGCACCTGCTGGCGGAACGTGCCGTCCGGCCCTACCCGCACCTCGGTCGGGGCCGAGATGCCGGCGCTCCAGCGCAGGCTGACGGTCGCCCCGGGTGGGAAGTCGGTGCCGACGCCCAGGGTGACGAAGCCGGGTGGGCCGATCGGCGGCACCGCCGCCAGCGTCGGCCGCTTGACCAGTACGGTGGCGGTGGCGGTGTCGTTGGCCGGGCTGGCGTCGAAGGTGGCCGGCAGCACGCGCCCGGTGATCGGGGCGGACCCGGCGGTCACGGCCGTCAGCCGCACCGGCACGACCACCGACGCCCCGGCCGCGAGCGGCCCCAGGGTCACGTCGCGGGTCCGGGCGGCGCAACTGCCGGCGACGGGTGTCTCGCAGGCGACCGCGGGCAGGCTGATCCGGACCGCCGCGGGCACGGTGACCCGGCCGGCGTTCGTCACGGTCACCGTGGCGGCGACGGTGCCGCCGACGAATCCCACGGCCGGCGCCGCCGCGACCGCGACCGCCAGGTCACCGGCGCGGATGTCGGTCCCGGCGCGGTCGCAGTCCTCGAACTGTCGGGGCGCGGCCCGGGCGAGGAGTTCCGGCACCGACGGTGGTACGGCGGTGTAGCGGACGCAGGCGGTGTTGGTCACGATGCCCGGCGCGGTCGGGGCCACCCGGACCCGCACCCGAGCCGTTTGCCCGGGACGTGTCTCGGTGGGCGCCGCCAGCGGCGGCAGCTGGCAGGTAAGCGTCGCCGGTGGCCCGCTCGTGACGCAGGTCGCCGCACCGGGTTCGACCGCGACGACGCGCAGGCCCGGCGGAATCCGGTCGACGAGGACGACGTTGTCCGCGTCCAGTTCGCCACCGTTGCGGACGGTCAGCTCGTAGTCGAACGCCTCGCCCACCACGGCGGTGTCCGGTGCCCGTTTGGTTATCGCCAGCCGGGGCACGGCGACCCGGGTGGTGACCGTGGCCGTGTCGTTGTCGGGTGCCGGGTCGAACGCCGACGACGAGATGGTGGCGACGCCCTGTTCGGTGCCGACCCGTGCCGCGGTGGCGTCCACCGTGAAGGCGACGGAGTCGGGACCCTCGAAGCCGAGCGGCGGCAACGCGCAGCGCAGCCGCGCCGGCTCCGGGCGGGTGCAGGTGACGCCCGGCGGCGCGGTGACACCGGCGTAGGTCACGTTCGCCGGCAACCGAAGCTCCACCACCGCGTCGTCGACGCCGTCGCCGTCGCGCAGGGTGGCGACGACCCGGTACGGGACCGGATCGTCGAGCACGTACGGCACGCCCTGGTCCGCCACCCGCACCGCGAGATCGCTGCCGGCGATCCGGATCGCACTGGTGACCCGGTTGTCGCCGGGGTCGAGGTCGACCACGTCGGCGTCGACGTTCGCGGTGAAGGTCGGGGTGCCGGCCACCACGGTCGGCCGGCCGGTGATGGTGACGGTCGCCGACTCACCGGCGCGCAGCGGACCCAGCACGCAGGCCACCGCGCCGGCCGGCACGGCACAGCTCGCCGGCTCCACCGCCACCGGGCTGAACCCGGCCGGCATCTGGACGCGCAGGCGGGCGGTGCGGACGGTCGCCGGGCCGCCGTTGGTGACCGTGGCGGTGATCGTTGCCGGCTGCCCGTACCGCATCGGCACCGGCGCGGAGGTGACGGCCAGCCGCAGGTCGGCCGTTGGTCGCCAATTCGGTTGGCGGTCGTCGGCGCTGCCGGCCACCACGTCGACGGGTGTCCCACCGGTCGCCGGCACGACCCGGATGTCGCCGGACGCGCCGCGCAGCCAGGTGTAGACCACCATCGCGCCGTCCGGCGACCAGGCCGGGTCGGTGGGGTAGTCGGGGAACTCGCCGCCGCCGGACGGCCGGACCAGGGGGGTGCTGCCGCCGCCGATGGTGAGCACCCAGATCGAGGTGCCCGCCGTGTACGCGAGCCGGGAACCGTCCGGGGACCAGGCCGGCTGGCCGTCGTTGGGTCCCGCGGTCAGGTCGGGACCGCGGGTGCCGTCGGGGGCGATCGTGGCGATGTGCGCCGCCCGGCTGGTCCGGTCCTGGGCGCGGTAGGCGATCCGCTGGCTGTCCGGTGACCAGGTGGGCTGGGAGACCCACGCCGCCGGGTCGCTGAGCAGGCCGGTGTCCGGGCCGGCCGGGCCGGACACCGGTACGTCGACGATCCGCAGGTCCGACACGGTGAAGGACTCGCCGGTGCTGGACCGGGTGAAGGCCAGCCGACCGCCGTCCGGCGACCACGAGGGGTCATGGTCGTGGAAGGTCTGGACGAATACGGGTGGGACGGTCACCTGGCGGGCTGCGGTGCCGTCCGCGTCGGCGACCCAGATGGCGTACTGTCCGCTGTCGGAACCGAGGCGGACGAAGGCGAACCGCCGGCCGTCGGGGCTCCACACCAGTTGCTGCTCGTCGCTGATCGTGGCGATGGCGGGCACCCGCGTCACCGGGTCGTACGGTGCCGCGGCCGGGACCCGGTAGAGGTCGTACTGGATGGCGG
The DNA here is from genome assembly GCF_042666615.1 of Plantactinospora sp. GCM10030261. Classification (NCBI taxonomy): domain Bacteria; kingdom Bacillati; phylum Actinomycetota; class Actinomycetes; order Micromonosporales; family Micromonosporaceae; genus Plantactinospora; species Plantactinospora sp. GCM10030261. Next base: position 81,823 of record NZ_JBHTDD010000011.1, on the reverse strand, counting down.
CCGCGCCGACCTCGGCGATCCGGGGTCCCGGGATCGTCACCGCCCGGGTGAAGGTGATCTCCCCCGGCACGGCGGGGACCCCGGCACGGGCCGGCACCCGCCGCTCCCCCACCACCGGCAGGGTGGCCAGCAGCAGGGCGAGGACCGCGGCGACGACGCGTCGCGCCGGCCGGCGTTCCGAGGCGTCCCGCATCCGCATCCCCACCTCGCCATTGGGTTGACGGTCATCGTGCGGGCGGCGGCGGCTGCCCGGGCACCGGGCCACGTGCAGCCCTTCGGACAGCGGCCGGTGCCCGAAGGGGCACCGGGACCGTCAGATCAGTCCGTGTCGCAGGGCGTACGCGACGGCGTGCGAGCGGTTGCGTAGATGCAGCCGGCTGGTGACGTCGTGCAACACGTTCTTGACGGTGCGCTGCGAGTACGACAACTTGATCGCGATCTCGGCGGTGTCCAGTCCGTCGGCGACCAGCCGGAGCACCTGGATCTCCCGCTCGGCCAGTCCCGAGAAGGTCAGCCCACGCGGACCCAACACCTGCCGTTGCAGCTGACCGACCTGGTTGAGCAGCCGGCCGAGCAGGTCCGGCGGGACGGTGCCCTCACCGTCGGCGGCGCTGGTGATGACCGAGACCAGCCGGTCGGGTGTCGCCTCGGACCGGCGCACCACCCCGGCGACGCCGACCTCGACGATGGTGACCAGGTCCCCGTCGTCGATCCGGGCGGCCACCACGACGAGGTTCGGGATTCCGCCGCAGCGCAACGCCCGCAACACCCGCACGGTCTCCTCGCCGACGCCGTCGGTCACCACGACGGCGACGACCGCCCGATCGGCCTCCTCGGGTCCGAGCACCTGGATCTCCGGCCGGGGCCGCAACTGGCCGGCCACGCCGGCGTACGAGATCGGGTCGGTGGCGTGCAGATAGATCGGTACCCGGCGAGCGGCCATCCCAGCTTCCTCCTGACTGAGATCCCTGACCTGACCGCCAGAGCATGCATCGGCGCACCAACCGCCCAGTCAACGTGGACTCAACGGGCCGCGATTTCTGCCCCAAGGTGTTCCCGCCCGGCAGCTGCCCCGCCATCCCGTCCTGCCTACCGTGGCCGCCATGGGCACCCACGCGACCCTCGAACCTGTCCCGCTGCATGTCGTACCGGGTAGCGGCGAGGCATGCCTGCTCACGCTGCGCAACACCGGTGAGGTCGTGGAGGCGTACCAACTCGACGTTGTCGGGGACGCGACGCCGTGGAGCCGGGTCGAGCCGCCGGCCGTCACGCTCTACCCGGAGGCTGAGGCGACCGTGCGGGTGGTCTTCGAGCCGCCGCGGTCGGCCGTCGTGCCGGCCGGAGAGGTGCCGTTCGCCGTCCGGGTGATTCCCTCGGAGCGGCCGGACCAGGCCGTGGCGCCCGAGGGTGTGGTGGTCGTCGAACCGTTCGTCGAGACGACGGCGGAGTTGACTCCCCGCACCTCTCGTGGCTGGCGGGGCGGACGGCACGAGGTGGCCGTCGACAATCTCGGCAACGTGCCGCTCGTCGCCGCGCTCGCCGGCACCGACCCCGACCAGCGGGTCGTCGTGCGGGCACAGCCCTCGACGGTGACGGTCGGGCCGGGGCAGGCGGCCTTCGCCACCATCCGGGTCCGTAACCGGCGCCGGCTCTGGCGCGGGCAGCCGGTCACCCACCCGTTCCAGGTCGTGGTGTCGTCCGACGGCCAGCCGGACCTCGCCCTTCCCGGCGCCACCCTGCAGACCCCGTTCGTCCCGCCGGGAACCGGTCGGGTGCTCGCGGCGCTCGCTGTCCTGGCGCTGCTGCTGACCGGCGCGTGGTTCCTGGCGCTCAAGCCCGCCGTCCGCTCGACCGCCGAAGACGCCGTACGGGAGCCGCTGGCCCAGGTGGCCCAGCAGGCGGCGGACGCGGACCGCAAGGCCGAGGCGGCCAGTCAGGAGATGGCGGCCGAGTCCGACGACGTCGCGCCGACGACGCCGGTGGCCGTGCCGGCGTCACCGGCGGCGGGGACCGCGAGCGGCGGCGGTGGAACGCCGGCACGGATCCGGGTACAGACCGGCGTCGCCGCCGCAGGCACCGCGACCAGCACCCCGTACCGTGTCCCGGCCGGCCGGACGCTTGTGGTCACCGATCTGGTCCTGCAGAACCCGCAGGGCGACACCGGCCGGGTCGACGTCCTGGTCGACGACGACCCGATCCTGACCCACGCCCTGGCCAACTTCCGCGACCTGGACTTCCACTTCGTCTCCCCGATCACCGTGCCCGCCGGTCGGACGCTGCGGATCAGGACGACCTGCCAGACGCCGGGGGTGCCGCTGCCGGGCGGCACGGGCAGCCAGTGCCGCACCTGGATGCTGGCCAGCGGAGTCACCCGGGCCGCCAGTTGACGCTCCGGCCACATCCTGGACGGTGACGTCCCGCGCCCTCGGGTGCCCGGCCGCCGGAACGGCTCCGGATGTCGATCGGGCCGCTGGCGGATCACGGCTTGCCTACGGGTCGGTGACGACGTTCACGGTTGCGTCTCGACTGGGCCACGGACCGCCGGTGCGCGGTGGTCGATCTGTCGCAATGGCAGACGACGGGGCGCCGGCACGGGCCGGCGGTGTCACTCCCGCCCCGCTGGGAGGAGTTCCGATGGCCATCACTCGACGGATCCGGCGACCGGGCACGGTCGTGCTCGTCCTCACCGCCCTCGTCGCCACGGCGGCGTGCGGCAGTTCCGCAACGCCCGACGGCGCCGACCGGGCGGGACCACCGGCCGCCCGGCATACCGGTGCGGCGCCGCCACCCGCCACGGGCGGTGAGACGGAAACCGAGCGGGACGCGGAGTCCACATTCGCCCTCGACGTGGACACCGCGTCGTACGGCTACGCCCGGCGGCTCATCACCGAGGGCCGGATGCCCGAGCCGACGGCGGTGCGGCCCGAGGAGTTCGTCAACTCGTTCGCGCAGGACTATCCGGAGCCGGCCGGGGACGGGTTCGCGATCCACGTCGACGGTTCCCGGCTGCCCGAGGCCCATCGTTCCGAGCCGGCCGGGGATGTGCGGCTGATGCGGGTGGGCCTGCGGACCCGGGCCGAGGACGGCGAGCGCCGGCCCGACGTGGCGCTCACCTTCGTCGTGGACGTCTCGGGTTCGATGTCCGAGCCCGGCCGGCTCGACCTGGTCCAGGACGCCCTGCACACGCTTGTCGACCGGCTGCGGCCGAGCGACTCCGTGGCGATCGTCGCGTTCAGTTCCGAGGCCCGGACCCTGCGCGGCATGACCCGCGCCGCCGACGCCGATCGGCTGCACGCGGCCGTGGCCGACCTGCGGGTCCGCAGCAGCACCAACCTGGAGGCGGGACTCACCCTCGGCTACGAGGTCGCCCGGGAGGGGTTTCGGCCCGGGGCCACCAACCGGGTGATCCTGCTCTCCGACGGACTGGCCAACGTGGGCAGTACCACCGCGGACCCGATCCTGCGCCAGGTCCGGGAGCAGGCCGACAAGCAGATCACGCTGCTCGGCGTCGGGGTCGGCAGCGAGTACGGCGACGCGCTGATGGAGCGGTTGGCCGACCGGGGAGACGGGATGGTGGTGTATGTCAGCCAGCGTGACCAGGCCAGGGACGTCTTCGCGCGGCAGTTGCCGGCGACGTTGAGCGTCCGGGCGTTGGACGCCAAGGCGCAGGTCAGCTTCGATCCGGCCACCGTCCGGTCGTACCGGCTGATCGGCTATGACAACCGGGCCGTCGCCGACGAGGACTTCCGCGACGACCGGGTCGACGGTGGCGAGATCGGCCCCGGCCACAGCGTGACGGCGCTGTATGCCGTGCGGCTCACCGACGAGGCGGACCGCTCCGCGCCGGTGGCCCGGGTGCACGTGCGCTGGCTGGATCCCACGAGCCGTGCCGCCACCGAGTCGGATCGGCGGGTGATCGTCGGGGACCTGTCCGGTGACTTCGACCGGGCGTCACCGCGGCTGTGGACGTGCTACGCCGCCGCCTACTTCGCCGAGGTGTTACGAACCGGCTCCGGGGGTCACGAGGTCAGCCTCGACGGTCTGGCCGGGATCGCGCGGGAGGCCGCCGACTCGACCGGCGACGCCGCGGTACGCGACCTGGCCGAGATCATCGACCGGGCCCGTGAGCTGGACTGAGGCGGGACTCGTACGGGTCTGGGTTACCGCTGTTGGTCGGCGAGCCACGCGTCGAACGTGGTGGGCGCCAGCCGGGCATCCGCACCCGGCAGCATCACGTCACCGGCCATCTCCGGGCCGAATATCCCCGACCAGGTCGGTGCGAGCTTCACCGTACGGCCGCGGGCCCGCAGGGTGCGTCGTGCCATATCGACCAGGTCCTCACGTTCGGGGCCGGCGATGTCGGCGTACCGGCCGCGGGCTTGGCCCACTGCGATCTCGGCGAGGATGTCGGCCACATCCTCGGGGGCGATCGGCTGCAGGAGCAGCGGGGCGATGGTGGCAACGCCGTTCTGCTCGGTCCAGCTCGTGACCATCGCGCCGAAGTCATGGAACTGGGTGGCGGGGACGATCGTCCACGGCACCGGACCCTCCGACACCAGACGCTCCTGCTCGCGCTTACCGGCGTAGTGGGCGTTGCCCTCGACCCGATCCAGTCCGACGATCGAGAGCAGGATGTGGTGACGCACGCCGGCCCGCTCCTCGGCCGCCAGCAGGTTCCTGGTCACGGTGCCGAAGTAGGCCACGGTTTCGGCCGGGTCGCTCGCCGTGCAGTTGGTGACGTCGATGACCGCCTCGACCCCGTGGAGCACGCCGTCGAGGCCCGCACCGGTCGACAGGTCGACTCCCAGTGAACGGCTGACACCAACGACCTCGTGCCCGCCCCGTTTGAGGGCCGTCACGGTGAGGGCTCCGATGTTCCCGGTCGCACCGGCAACAGCGATCCGCATGACGCTTCCTCCTTCTCGTGTTGTCCCACGAAAGCTATCATCGACCTTATCGATCCGCAATGTCCGCGATAGACTGGTGACCGTGAAGCTTCCCGTGAGCACTGAGTGGGTCCTGCACTGCGCCACCACGTTGGCGCAGCTCGACGCCAGCGCCACGGCATCCACGGCGCAGCTCGCGCAGTACTTCGACCTACCGGCGCCGTACCTCGCCAAGCAGCTACAGGCGCTCGTCCGAGCCGGTGTGTTCGCGGCGTCGACCGGCCCCCGGGGCGGGTTCCGCCTCGCGCGACCCACGTCCGATATCACCCTGCTGCAGATCGTCGAGGCCGTGGACGGCACCACGTCGCCGTACGAGTGCCGGGAGATTCGTCAGCGAGGACGGGGCGCACTGCCACCTGAGGAGTGTCAGCACGCCTGCATCCTGGCCGAGAAGATGGCCGACGCGCATGAGGCGTGGCGTCGCAGCCTCGCCGGTGTCACGCTTGCCGACATCCTCGCGGATCTGCCGCACTGGGCGCCGAGCCGCACCCGCTCCCGCCTCACGTAGGGCCGGAGCCCACCACAGCCAGTCCGTCGAGCCGCCGGCGGCTCCGTGCGGCCACTAGTGACCGAGCCCCGTTCTGGCCGAGACTGGGCAGGTGGACACGTCCAGCATCGCCGACGTCGTGGACGGTGCCCGGCGGCGGGCCTTCGTCGGTCGCCGGGCCGAACTTGCCAGCTACCTGACGGCCCTCGCCGGGCGGTCGGCACGGCGGGTGTTGTTCGTGCACGGGCCCGGCGGCATCGGCAAGTCCACGCTGCTGCTGGAGATGCGGGCCCGGGCCAGGGCCGCCGGCCGGGAGACCCTCTGGCTGGACGGGCGGGAGCTGGAACCCACGCCCGAGGCGCTGACGGCGGCCCTGCCGAGCAGGGGCGCCGGAGCCGGGGCGGTGCTGCTGATCGACGGCTACGAGCAGCTCGCTCCGGTCGACGGATGGCTGCGTCGGGAGCTGATCCCGTCCCTGCCGGCCGGTGACGTGGTGGTGCTCGCCGGCCGCGACCCGCCCGCAGCCGCGTGGCGTACCGACCCGGGCTGGCGTGCGGTCGCGGCCGTGCACGCGCTGGGTCACCTCGACGACGCCGACAGCGCCGAGTTGCTCGCCCGCGCCGGCGTTCCGGCGGCCGACCGGGAGCGGTTGGTGCGGCTGGGCCGGGGCCACCCGCTCGCCCTGGCGCTGCTCGCCGACGCGACGCTGGCCGGTACGGTGCCGGACACGCTGGCCGAGGTGCCGGACCTGATCAACGCGCTGTTGGAGTCCCTGTTGCCCCACGCGCCGTCGGACGCGCACACGGTCGGGCTGGCCACGTGCGCGATGGCGTGGCTGACCACCGAGGACCTGTTGCGCGAGACGGTCGGCGGCGCGGCGCCGGACGTTTGGGCGTGGCTGCGCCGGCGGCCCTTCATCGTCACCCGACCGACCGGGCTGAGCCCGCACGACCTGACCCGGGACGTGCTCGACGCGGATTTCGAACGGCGTTTCCCGGCCCGGTACCGGTCGATGCACCGAACCATCCACGACCATGTGCTCGCCGGCATCCGGGCGACCGGTGGCATGGATCGCCAGTTGCTCGCCCAGCACCTGGCGTACCTGCACCGGCGCAGCCCGGTGACGGCCGCGTACCACAGCCTGCGTGCGCAGGGGTCGGCCGCGGTCACCCCGGCCCGGCCGGCGGAACACGACCGGCTCGTGTCCATGGTGAGTCGGGCGCTCGGTGAGGAAAATGCCGAGTTGGCCGAGCGGTGGTTCACCGAGGCGCCCGAGCACCTCAATGTGGTCCGCACCGAGGAAGGTGTCGTCGGCCTCGTGTACCACGTGTTCTGCCCGAGCGGGTCGGCGTTGGAGCAGCAGGATCCGGTCGTACGGGCGGTGCTCGACCACGTGACGCGCACCGCGCCCCTGCGGCCCGGGGAACGCGTCGAGATCGCCCGCTTTCTGGCCGGCGCCCAGGAGCGGCAGCGCGACAGGTACGCCGTGCTCGCCGGCTCGGTCACCGCGATCATCAACTGGTCGACCGAGCCGCTGGCCTGGTCGTTCACGACGGTCAGCGACACCGCTTACTGGCAGCCCTTCTTCGACTACCTCGGCTTCCGGCCGCTGGTGACGGCGGAGGTGGACGGGCAGCGGCACCTCGGGTACGGGCACGACTGGCGGCGCTTCCCGGCCGAGAAGTGGTGGGACCTGATGGCCGAGCGGGAACACTCGGGCGGCACCGGCCCGCCACCGGACTCCGCACTGCTGCCGCCGCCACTGGGGCGGACCGCGTTCGGCGCGGCCGTACGCTCCGCCCTGCCGCAGCTGGGCCGTCCGGAACGGCTGGCGGGCAACCCGCTGCTCGGCACGGTGCTGGGGACCGACCCGGCCGCGTTACGCGCGAGCCTGCTGGCGGCGGTGGACCGGCTGGCCAGCGAGCCCAAGGGGGAACGGTTGCGGGCCGTGCTCACCCGCACCTTCGTCCGCCCCGCACCGAGCCAGGAGGCCGCGGCCGAGGTGCTCGGGCTGCCGTTCAGCACGTACCGCCGCCACCTGGCCAGGGCGATCGACGCGGTGACCGACCTGCTCTGGGCGGTGGAGATCGGCACCATCCCGCACGGGCGGGTGGACAGCGATTGACAAGCGACTGACCTGGAGAGTGAGCACCGCCCACGCCCATCCTTCCCGGCATGGCTCACCTACTCGTACACGGTGCCGGCCTCGCCGGCCTCACCACGGCGATGCTGCTCACCCGCGACGGGCACCGGGTGACGGTGCTCGAACGCGATCCGGCGCAACCGCCGCCGATCGAACACGCCGCGACCGCCTGGGGCGGCTGGCAGCGGCGCGGCGTGAACCAGTTCCACCTGCCGCACTACATGCTCCCCCGCTGGTGGGCGCTGATCGGGACGCACCTGCCCGAGGTCGCCGAGCCCCTGGTGGCCGCGGGAGCACTGCGGATCAACAGCCTGGCCGCGCTGCCCGAGAAACGCCGTGGCCCGCTGTGTGCCAGCGACGCGCGGTTCGACACGGTCACCGCCCGACGCCCGGTACTGGAGGCCGTGCTGGCCGGCGCGGCCGAGGCGGCCGGCGTGTGCGTCCGGCGCGGCGTCGCCGTCACCGGCCTCACCACCGACGACCGACCGAACGTGCCACACGTCACCGGTGTGCTGACCGCCGGCGGCGGGACGGTCTCCGCCGACCTCGTCGTGGACTGCGGTGGGCGGCGTTCGGCACTCGGAGCGTGGCTTTCGGCGGCCGGCGCGCGGCCGCCCGCCGAGCAGCGGGAGGACTCCGGCTTCGTGTACTACGCCCGACACTTCCGGTCGCGTTCCGGCGGGATGCCCACCGTGCTTACCAACTTCCTGCACAACTACGAATCCGTGTCGGTCCTGACGCTGCCCGCCGACAACGACACATGGAGCGTGGTGCTGACCACCAGCGGCCGGGACCGGGCGCTGCGCCCGCTGCGGGATCCCGACCGGTGGAGCGCCGTGCTCGCCCGGTACCCGTTCGCGGCGCATTGGGCGGGCGGCGAACCGATCTCCGGCATCGATGTGATGGCCGGTGTCGAGGACCGGTACCGCCGGCTCGTCGTCGACGGCCGGCCGGTGGCCACCGGTGTGGTGGCGGTCGGGGACGCGTGCGCGTGCACGAACCCGTCGTTGGGACGTGGCGCGTCGATGGCGCTCATCCACGGGATCCTGCTGCGGGACCTGCTGCGCGAGACCGATCCCTGGGACCGCGACACGTTCGCCCGCCGGTTCGACGAGGCCACCACGCAGGCGATCGAGCCGCTGTACCGGGCCACGCTGTGGCACGACCGGCACCGCCTCGCCGAGTTGGACGCCGACGCGGCGGGACGGCCGTACCGTACGACCGACCCGCGCTGGCGGGCCGGCGCGGCGCTGTTCGCGGCGAGCCTCGCCGACCCGGAGCTGACCCGCGCGTACACCGCCCTCGCCTCGTTCATCGCCACGCCCGACGAGGTGTTCGCCACCCCGGGTCTGCTCGATCGGGCCTGCACGCTCGGTGCCGGCGCCGACCGGTACCCGCTGCCGGGGCCGTCCCGATCCGACCTGCTCGACACTCTCGCGTGAGGACACCCGATGGACGCTGCCACCAGTCCGCGAGGGGTCGCACCAGCGCAGCGTGCCCCGAGCCGGGCGCCACACAATGTCGTAGGAAAGCGCTAGGGTCCGTTGACTATGGATGAGCTTGACTACTACCGGCGTCACAGCCAGGTGACCGACCCAGGATCCAAGCGGCACCTGATTACCGGCCTGCAAGCCGACGTCGCCGCCGCAGTCAAGACGATCGGCGGTGTGCTCATCCACCGCGACCACACGCCGCGGTTCGGGTTCACCCTTCCCGACGAGCGCCGAGACGAGGCGAACACCCGGTACGTCGAGGCGATCCTGACCTACCTCGGCACGTTGGACGAGCGCCGCCCCGAAGACCGCTTCGCCGGCACGTGCCGCGACTTCACCGTCCTGCTCTGCGCGATGCTGCGCGAGGCCGGCATCCCCGCCCGCGCACGGGCCGGCTTCGCCGGCTACTTCATCGATGGCTTCTTCGACGACCACTGGGTTGTCGAGGTCTGGAACGACGACCGCGGCTGGCACCTGGTCGACCCGCAGGTCGCCAGCGCCCCAGCCGGCACCTACACCGACGCCGACGTCGACCCGCTCGACGTGCCCCGCGACGCGTTCCTCGTCGGCGGCCAGGCATGGCAGGAATGCCGGACCGGCAGCCGTGACCCGGACAGCATCGGCACCAGCGCGGTGGGCTTGACCGGCATTTGGGAGGTCCAAGGCAACGTGATCCGCGACCTCGCCGCCCTCAACCGCGTCGAGACGTTGCCCTGGGACGAATGGGGCCTTATCCCCGTTCACTACGACCGACTCGACCCCGCTGACATCGAACTGATCGACAGCATCGCCGTTGTCAGCGCGACCGGCGGCCCCTCGCAGCATGCGGCCGACGCCTACGGCAGCGACCCGCGCCTCCCCGCACCGGCCCGCCTCACGGACCGCAGCCGACTCGAGCGGTAACCTCCGAGCCTGGCGCCCCCAGCATGCCCTGAACGCCGCCGGATCTGCCTGGAGCTGACCGAGCTTGGCACCACTGTCATCGAGGTTCGTGGACGCGATGGATGCGACGCAGGAGCGCGGCTGACCGTCTCCAACCGGCCTTGAGCGACGTCAACGCGGCTGCCGCTCCACCGCCGCCTGATCAGGGTGGTGGGTCGGCGTTCAGGTGAACCAGCGCGCTGGCCAAGCCGGAGCCCTCCGGCAGCTCGACGGTGAGCCCCGCAGCCATGAGGGCAGCGCCGGAGACTCCCTGATACGTCGTCGCCGGGTCCAGTCCGCGCAGCCGGAGGCGGACCGTGCGCTGGGCGCCGGTGACGCGCCAGACGAAGACGACGACCCGGTCGTCCAGAACGTACTGCGACGCGGACAGGGCGCCCGTCGGGGGCAGCAGCCGGTAGAGCGTGCCGTGTTGGACGACCGGCCGGATCTGCCGGTACTGGGCGACCATGTCGGCGGCGTACGCCAGCTCGTCGTCCGTCCACCGGGTCAGGTCCCCGCCGAGGCCGAGCACGCCGGCCATCGCCGCGTGGAAGCGGAACGGCAGTGGCACCTCCCGACCCGTGATCGGGTTCGGGCTGTCGGTCACCCAGGCCACCATCGTGCCGGGCGGGTACACCTGGGTGTACCCGTGCTGGATGGCGAGCCGGTCGACGGCGTCGGTGTTGTCGCTCGTCCACGCCTGGTCGGTCCGGGCGAGGATGCCGAGGTCGACGCGGCCCCCACCGCCGGCGCAGGTTTCCACCCGCAGCGTCGGGTGGGTGCGGCGCAGGCGGTCGATCACGTCGTAGACGCCGTGCGCGTGCCCGGTCCAGGCGGCGGGCCGGGCCTGGGTGAAGGGGCGGTTGAAGTCCCATTTGAGGAAGGTCAGCCCGGTCTCGCGGACGATCCGGTCGAGCTGGCTGAAGGCCCAGTCGCGGACGTCGGTCCGGGTGAAGTCGAGGACCAGCTGGTGGCGGAGTTCGGTGGCGGGCACCCCCGGCTGGTGCAGGGTCCAGTCGGGGTGGGCGCGGTGCAGGTCGCTGTCCGGGTTGACCATTTCGGGTTCGACCCACAGGCCGAAGTCCATGTCGAGCGACCGGACGTGGTCGGCCAGTGGGCGTAGTCCGTCCGGGAAGCGGCGCGGGTTGGGGAACCAGTCACCGAGGCCGGCGCGGTCGCTGGTGCGGGCGCCGAACCAGCCGTCGTCGACCACGAAGAGTTCGACGCCGAGGGTGGCCGCGCGGTCGGCGAGGGCCCGCTGTCCCTCGTCGGTCACGGTGAAGGAGGTGGCTTCCCAGGAGTTGTACAGGACGGGCCGGAGCTCGTCGGCGTGGGGTAACACGTACTCGCGCTGGTAGTGATGCCAGGCGCGGCTGGCGGCGCCGAAGCCGCCGCCGGTGTAGAGGGCGGCGGAGGTCGGGGAAACCGCCTGCTCCCCCGGCTGTAGGCGGGTCACCGTCCGGTCGTGGCCGGCGGCGGCGAGCACGGAGCATCGTCCGGCCGGGGTACGGGACACCGTCATGCGCCACGATCCGCTGAACGCGAGGGCGGTCGACCACACCTCGCCGGCCTCCTCGCCGGCGGTGCCGTCGTCGAGCATCACCCAGGGGTTCGTTCCGTGGCTGGTGACGCCTCGGCGGCTGACCAGAGTGGTCTCGGCGACCGGGACCTCGACCCGGTGCAGCCAGCCCTCGCGGGCCCAGCCGCCCGTGACGTGGGTGAGCCGGTAGTTGTCCCGTACCGGAAGGCACCAGGCGGCTGCCGCGTGCGTGCCCAGCACGATCTCGCCGGTGTCACCGGTGTGCCGGACCACCGACCAGCGTTCGATGACGTCGGTGCCCGGCCGGACCCGGTAGTGCAGGTCCACCGCCAGGCCACCGCTGAGCCGGATGATCAGTTCGTCGGCGTGGATGTCATGCCCGTCGACGGTGAGGCTGGCGTCGCTGGCGGTCGACAGTGCCGCCGGTGCGAACATCGGCCCGCCGGCCGTCGGGAACTCCTCGGCGCCGTCGAGCGGGCCCTCGAACGTGTCCTGGTGGGGTGACCGCCACGCCGGGATGGTCGCGGCGTCGGTGGCGCTGATCCGCGGCCCCCAGTGGATCGGCCGGACGGTGTGGTCCAGCCGCAGCGCGTACGTGGTGTGCGCGGTGTGCAGGGCGATGGTGGCGCCGTCCGGGGACGCCTCGATCAGCGGCACGTGCTGCTCCGGGGTGGGGTCGGGGGTGGCATGCGGGGTGGTGCCGCGGACGGCGGGCCGGCCCGTGGACGGGCCGGCCCGGCTTGGCTATTCCTTGACGGGGAGCGACTGCGACTTCATCGTCGAGATCGTGCTGGCCTGCGCGTCCTCCAGCGCTTTCGTCAGGGTTCCCTGGCCGGTGACGGCCTTCTTGAAACCGTCGGAGGCGTCGGCGTACGTCTTGGTCATCGTGGGTCCCCAGGTGAAGTCCGGCTTCACCTGGGTGGAGGCTTCGGCGAAGACGTCGTAGATCTGCTGGCCGCCGAAGAACTCGACACCCTCCTTCAGCGCGGGCAGTGACGCGCCGTCCTTGGTGGCCGGGTACAGGTTGGCCTCCTTGTTGAGCAGGGTGAGCGCCTCGGTGGAGGTGTTCAACCAGAGCGCGAACTTGGCCGCCTCGTAGGGGTGCTTCGAGCCCTTGAATACCGCGGTGGACGAACCGCCCCAGTTGCCGGCCGCCTTCTCACCGGCGCTCCACTGCGGCATCGGTGCCACCGCCCAGTTGCCGGCGGTCTTGGGCGCGCCGCTGGCGATGGAGTTGGCGCCCCACACCGCGGACACCCAGGTCCAGGCGCTGCTGGAGTTGTAGGCGTTGTCCCACTCCGGGGTCCATGGCGGCACGGAGGAGACCAGCTTCTTGTCGATCAGGTCCTGCCAGTACCCGGCGACCTTCGTGGTGGCGTCGTCGGTCATCGTCACCGTCCAGTCGGTGCCGTCGTTGCCGAACCAGTGGCCACCCGCCTGCCAGACCAGGCCGGCGAACTGGTTGATGTCGCTGTGCGAGAAGTTGGTGATGTAGCCGCCGGCGGCCTTCACCTTCTCGGCCGCAGCGGCGTACTCCTCCCAGGTCGTCGGCACCGGGATCTGGTTCTTCTCGAACAGGTCCTTGCGGTAGAACAGCGCCATCGGTCCGGCGTCCTGCGGGATGCCGTACACGTGTCCCGGTTCGCCGAAGCTGACCTGGTCCCAGGTCCAGTCGATGAAGCTGCTCTGCGCCTGGGTGACGATGTCACAGCCGGCGAGGTCGGTCAGGCCGTCCTGGACGCGGAAGCTGGGCAGCGCGTCGTACTCGATGTGGCCCAGGTCGGGGGCGTTGCCGGCCTTGAGCTGGTTGAAGAAGTTGGCGTAGGTGCCACCGTTGCCGTTCGGGCCGGTCTGCACCTTGACCTGGATGTCCGGGTTCGCCTTGTTCCAGACGTCGACGACCTTCTCGATGTTCGGGATCCAGGTCGTGTAGGTCAGGGTGACCGGTCCGTCGGACGGTTGGCAGGATGGTGCCCCGGTGGTGCCGGTCGTCGAGTCGTCGCCGCCGGACGAACAGGCGGTTATCGACAGGGCTGACGCCACCAGGATCGCGATCGAGCGAGCGCGTACGCGCATGAGTCCTCCCGAGGGGATGTGGGTACCTGCTGTTTTCACTTGATCGAGCCGGTACCGAGGCCGCTGCGCCAGAAGCGCTGCAGTGAGAGAAATGCGATGACCATCGGAACGATCGAGACGAGCGCTCCGACCAGGACCAGGGCGCGCAGCTCCGGATGCTGGTTGACCTGGGTGTTCCATGAGTAGAGGCCGAGGGTCACGGGGAACAGCCGCTCGTTGCCGAGCATGATCAGCGGCAGCATGAAGTTGTTCCAGACCCCGACGAAGTGGAAGAGGAAAATCGTCACGAAGGCCGGTGCCATGAGACGTGTGGACAGCGTGAAGAACGACCGCACCTCGCCGGAGCCGTCGATCCGCGCGGCTTCCAGGAGTTCGTCCGGGACGCTGGCCGCGGCGTAGATCCGGCCGAGGTAGACGCCGAACGGGTTGACCAGGCTGGGCAGGAAGACCGACCAGAAGGTGTTCGCCAGCTCCATCCTGCTGAACATCAGGAACAGCGGTAGCGCGAGCGCGGTCGCGGGCACGAGCACGCCACCCAGGACGATGTTGAAGATGAGTTCCCGACCGGGGAACACGTACTTGGCGAGGGCGTAGCCGCACATGCCGGCCAGCAGGGTGCCGATCGCCGCGGCGCCGACCGTGTAGGCGATCGAGTTGGCCAGCCAGCGCAGGAAGACGCCGTCGTTGTAGCGGAACAGGTCGGCGAGGTTCGTGGCGAAGGCGAAGTCGTCGGGCCACAGCGCGGGTCCCTCGGTGACCTGGCCGTCCGTCTTGCCGGCGGCGGCCAGCAGCCACCACAGCGGGGTCAGGAAATAGAGGGTGAAGACGGCCATGACCAGCATGGCGGCGTACCGCGGCACCTTGAAGGTGGCCATCACCGCGCCCCTTTGCGCTGGGTGAACTTGAGGAACGAGAACGAGAGCACGAACGTCGCGAGCGCCAGCACCACGGAGAACGCGGCGGCCAGCGGGAAGTTCGGGATGCTGGAGGTGCTCAGGACGGTCAGGTTCGGGGTGTAGGTGCTGGACACGGCGGAGCTGAAGCTGCGGAACACCTGCGGCTCGGCGAGCAACTGCAGCGTGCCGATGATCGAGAAGACGGTGGTCAGCACGATCGCCGGCAGTACCATCGGGATCTTGATGGACCATGCCGTCCGTAAGGCCCCGGCTCCGTCGATCCTGGCGGCCTCGTAGATCTCCGGCGGCACGGCGAGCAACGCCGAATAGATGATCAACATGTTGTAGCCGACGTACACCCAGGTCACGACGTTGGCCATCGCCCAGAGCACCAGGTCCGGCGAGAGCAGGTCGGCGTTCGAGGTCACGGCGGTGAACGGCGACAGGTTCGGTGAGTACAGGTAGCCCCACATGATCGCGGCGACCACGCCGGGCACCGCGTACGGCAGGAAGTACGCCAGCCGGAAGAACCGTCGACCCTTGACCAGGCCGGAGTCCAGCAGCAGCGCCAGGAACAGGGCCAGGCCGAGCATGATCGGCACCTGCACGACGCCGAACAGCAGGACCCGCTCGACCGACTGCCAGAACGGCCCGTCGCTGAAGACCTGGCGGTACTGCACCAGGCCGCCGAATACCTCCCTGGCGGGCCCGAACGGGCCGGTGCGCTCCACGGTGTGCAGGGACTGCCAGACCGCGTAGCCGATCGGGATCAGATAGAAGAGGGCGAACAGCACACCGAATGGCGTGATGAAGAAAAGGATCGCTCTCACATGCCGTTTCCACACGGCCGGGCCTCCTCACGCACGACGCGTACGCCTCCGGGCGGCACCCGCAGGCGGCCACGTACGTTCTCGCCAGTGATCAGGTCGCACCCGGCGACCGCGTACTCGATCTCACGCGCCCCGTGGTTGATGACGAAGGCGTACGTGTGGTCCTCGCTCGTCCGCCGCACCACCTCGACGGATCCGTCGTTCTCCGGCCCCTGGTTCCGCACGCCGGCAGCGGTGGTGGCCTCCCGCAGCACGGCCCGCATCGCCGCCCGGTCCAGGGCGGTCGCGACGTACCAGGCGTACGCCTCGCCACCCGGGCCGACGGGGTTCCGGGTGATCGCGGGCACGGCGGGCAGCGGGCCGTCGACATAGCGGGCGATCACCTCGGCGGTGGTGGTACGCAGCCGTTCGGCCCACAGCCCGGCCTGGCCGCCGTTGTCGAGCGTCATCATGGTGTCCGGGGTGAGCGGGGTGAACTCCTCGACGGTGATGCCGAGCAGGTCACGGAACGCGCCGGGGTAACCGCCGAGCCGGATCCGGTCGTCCCGGTCGGCGATCCCGCTGAGGAACGTGACGAGGACGTGCCCACCGCGTTCGGTGAATGTCCGGATCGCCGCCGCCTGTTCGTCGGTGACCAGGTAGAGGCAGGGCACCACCAGGAAGCGGTACGTCGACAGGTCGCTGTCCGGGCTGATGACGTCGGCGGTGATGGCCAGTTCCCGGAGTCCGAGGTGCGCGGCGTGCACCTGGTCGAGGTAGTTCACCGCGGTCGACGGGCGGCCCTCCTGCTCGGCCGCCCACCACGACTCCCAGCTGAACAGCACCGCCGTGTCGGTGCGCACGGTGGAGCCGGCCACCTCGGCGAGCCGGCGCAGGGTACTAGAAAGATCCAGAACCTCGCGCCACCGCTCGGTGTCGGTGCCGGCGTGCGGCAGCAGCGCCGAGTGGAACTTCTCGCTGCCCTGCGCCGAGGCCCGCCACTGGAAGAAGCAGACGGAGTCGGCGCCGCGGGCCACGTGGGTGAGCGTGTTGCGCAGCATCTCGCCGGGCGCCTTTGTCAGGTTTACCGGTTGCCAGTTGACCGCGCCGGCGGACTGTTCCATGAGCATCCACGGCTTGCCGCCGGCCAGGCCGCGGGTCAGGTCCGCGGCGAAGCTGAGCTCGGCGGCCGGATCTGCGAGGCGGTGGTCCAGGTAGTGGTCGTTGGCGATCACGTCCATCCGCGGCGCCCAGCGCCAGTAGTCCATGTTGCGGATGTGGGCGGTGACCATGAAGTTCGTGGTGACCGGGACGCTGGAGTGCCGGCGCAGCACCGCCGCCTCGGCCTCGTAGTGGTCGAGCAGTTCGTCGGAGGAGAACCGGTGGAAGTCGAGCAGTTGCGCCGGGTTGGGCAGCGACAGCGTCGTTCGGGGTGGTAGCACCTCGGTCCACTCGCCGTATCGCTGGCTCCAGAACGACGTGCCCCACGCCGTGTTCAGTGCTTCCACGGTCTCGTACCTGTCGATCAGCCAGGCGCGGAACCGGTCGGCGCTCACGTCGCAGTAGCAGAGCGCGTTGTGACACCCCAACTCGTTGGAGACGTGCCAGAGCCGCAGGGCTGGGTGTCGGCCGTACCGCTGGGCGACCTGCTCGACCAGGGCGAGGGCGTGTTGGCGGAAGACCGGCGAGCTGGGGCACCAGGCCTGCCGGCCGCCCGGGTAGCGGCGGGTCCCGTCGGCGGCCATCGGCAGGATCTCCGGGTGGCGGCTGGCCAACCACGGTGGAGGTGACGCGGTCGCCGTACCCAGGTTGATTCTGATGCCGTTGTCGTGCAGCAGGTCGATGATGTAGTCGAGTTGGGTGAAGCCGTATTCGCCGGAGCGCGGCTCCAGGTCCGACCAGCCGAAGACGTTGATGGCCACCAGCGTGATGCCGGCGGAGCGCATCAGCGCGACGTCCTCGGTCCACACCTCAGCTGGCCACTGCTCGGGGTTGTAGTCGCAGCCCAAGGTGATCAACGGGAGTCTCCTCGCGTGTGCACGTGCACACATTTTTCCGTGGGAAGAACGTCGCACGGCTAATCTGTGAACGTGCACACACTAGGTTTCGCTCCTCGTCCCGTCAAGGGCGAACAGCTAAGGTCGTCGGCGTGAGCTCGCCCGAACCGCCGAGCAAGCCCGGCAGAAGAGCCACCGTGCACGACATCGCGGCCGCGGCCGGAGTCTCGCGCGGCACGGTGAGCCGCGTGCTCAACGGCGGCTACGTCTCGGCGACCGCACGCGCCGCCATCGAACGCGCCATCCGCGAGGTCGGATACGTGCCGAACACGGCCGCCCGCAACCTCGTCATGCGCCGCTCACAAGCGGTCGGATTCATCGTCCTCGAACCCCACTCACTCTTCCTCGAGGACCCCAACATCGGCAGCATCATGCTGGGCGCCAACGCCGCCCTGTCCGCCGCCGACTACCAGATGGTCAACCTCGTCGCCGACTCCGACCGCGACACCGCCCGCATCACCCGCTACCTCAGCGGCGGCTTCGTCGACGGCGCCATCATCGTCTCGGCCCGCAGCCACGACCCCATCATCCAGGTCGTCGGTGGGCTGGCCCTGCCGGCGGCGTTCGTCGGCCACCCCCGCGACCTGCACCCTGAGATCCCCTACGTCGGCATCGACAACCTCGCCTCCGCCGAGGAGATCACCCGCCGGCTGCTCGCCACCGGCCGGCGCCGGATCGGCATGATCGCCGCCGCCGTCGACCGCGACTCCGGCGCCGACCGCCTGGCCGGCTTCCAGCGGGCCCTGGGACGGCGGTTCGACGAGGACCTGGTGGCCGAGGTCCCGCTCTACGACTTCGCCTGCGGCGCCAAAGGCATGCGCACGCTCCTGGAACGCGAACCGAACCTCGACGGCGTCTTCGCCGCGTCCGACGCGGTGGCCGCCGGCGCCATCGAGGCCCTCCGCGACGCGGGCCGCGCCGTGCCACGGGACGTTGGCGTGGTCGGTTTCGACGACAGCTCGTGGGCGAACCGCACTCGCCCTCCCCTGTCCACCGTGCACCAACCGGCCGACCAGATCGGCTCCCATGCGGCGGACATGGTGCTTCGTCAACTGAAGGGTCAACCGATCCCGCAGCGCGGGCTCCTGCTCCCCTCCCCCGTCGTATGGCGAGCATCCGCCTGACGCGTCGTACCGGATGCCGGCATTTCCCCCGCCAGGTGCCGGACCAGAGCCACGGCGGCGAGCAACACCAGTAGTCCGCACACGCCCGACCACTCGAACCGGGCATAGGTTTGCACACCGAGCCAGGAACCCACGCTGCCCCCGAGGTAGGCGCACGTCATGTAGGCGGTGTTGAGCCTGCTCCGGACCTCGGGGCGCAGGGCGTAGATCCGTACCTGGTTGGCGACCATGCCGGACTGCATCGCGATGTCCAGCAGCAGGGTGCCCAGCACCAGGACGGCGAGGCCCGTCGCGCCGCCCAGGCCGCCGAACGCGAGGACCGCCGCCGAGGCGAGGACCCCGAGCAGGCAGACCAGGTTGACCCGGTCGGCGCCGCGACGGTCCACCTGGCGTCCCGCGATCGGGGTGCAGAGCATGGTGCCCGCGTTGACCAGGGCGAGCATCCCCACCGCCGACGCACCCATGCGGTACGTCGGACCGGTCAGCAGCAGCGCGACGGTGGTCCACACGGCCGAGAAACCGGCGAACACCGTCGCCTGGTAGTAGCAGGAGCGGCGCAGGTCGGGCTCGACTCGCAGTAACCGCAACGGCTCGGCCAGCAACGCCAGATACCGCTGCCCGGAGGACGGTTGTGTGGTCGGCAGGACGCGGGCCATGACGACCGCGATGAACAGCACGGATGCCCCAGCCGCCAGGTATGGGGCGCGCCAGCCCAGCCATTCGCCGAGGGTTCCGGCGACCGTGCGGGACAGCAGCATGCCACCGAGCGAGCCGCTCAGTAGGGTGCCGCTGACCACGCCACGCTTGTCGTCGGCGACCAGGCCGGCCGCCATTGGGCCGATGATCGGCGCGACCACTGTCGCGATTCCAACCAGGGCGTTCGCCGCGACGAGCAGCCGCAGTCCGGGAGCTAGGCCCGCGGCGAGCAG
This sequence comes from Plantactinospora sp. GCM10030261, assembly GCF_042666615.1. Classification (NCBI taxonomy): domain Bacteria; kingdom Bacillati; phylum Actinomycetota; class Actinomycetes; order Micromonosporales; family Micromonosporaceae; genus Plantactinospora; species Plantactinospora sp. GCM10030261. The sequence goes on along the minus strand of NZ_JBHTDD010000011.1, from coordinate 62,402 downwards.
GCCGAGCCCGGTCAGGCCGAGCAGGACGACGACAAGCGGACGGTACGGAAGCCGGTCGCCGAGCGGTACCAGCAGGAAAATCCCGGCGGTGTAACCGAGCTGTACGGCGGTGACCACGGACGTCGCGGACTCCGGGTCGACGCGCAGGCCGGAGGCGACCAACGGACCAATCGTCTGTGGAAAGTAGACGTTGCCGACGGCGACCCCGCAGGTGATGGTGAGCAGCAGCAGCAACCGCCGGCTCACCGGCGCGCCGCCCGTCCGGAAGCGGCGATCACGTCAGTCCACCGGTCCGCCGGCTACGTAGATGACCTGGCCGGAGACGTATCCGGCCTCGGGGCTGACAAGGTATGACGCGGTGTGCCCGATGTCCTCGGGCAGGCCGACCCGGCCTACCGGAATCGTCTCCGCCACGATCCGCTGGTGCTCCTCGAAGCTGCGACCCCGACGTTGGGCACCGATCCTGGTCATCTCGCTGACCACGAAGCCCGGGCCGATGGCGTTCGCCGTCACGCCGTGCCGCCCGAGCTGCAGCGCGAGCGACTTGGTGAAGCCGAGTAGACCGGCCTTGGCGGCGGCGTAGTCGACGCGGCCCGAGTCGCCGAGGGCGGAGATGCTCGACATGTTGACGATCCGTCCCCAGCCGGCCGCGATCATGTAGGGGGTCACGGCTCGGGTCAGGAAGAACGCCCCCCGCAGGCTGACCCCCGTGACCGCGTCCCACTGCTCGGTGCTCGTCTCCTCGACCCCGGCGTTGGGGCCGCCGATGCCGGCGTTGTTGACCAGCACCGTGGGTGGTCCCAACCTGGCGACGATCCGGGCGAGGGCGGTGGCCACGGCCGTCTCGTCGTTGACGTCGGCGGCGAACGCCGCCGCCGTTCCGCCGGCGCTAGCGATGGCATCCACGGTGCCGGCGCAGTCTTCCTCGGCAAGGTCGATCACGGCCACCGCGAGGCCGTCACGCGCCAGGCGCTTGGCTACCCCGGCGCCGATACCACGGGCCGCACCCGTGACGATCGCGGTGCGCTGCTGATCGGCCTGATCTGCCCAGTTGCTCTGGTGTGTCATGACGGAAAGTCCACGGCACGGGTCGACGATCGCCAAAACAATGTAGTCTATAGCTACATGATCAGCTTTGAGCTCGGTGTCGAAGACCTCGCGGACACCCGGTTCGCCATCTCCCCGATCGAGGAGACCGCGCTCAGCCTCCGGGTGCTCCGCGAGCCTGGCCTGTACGCGTTGCACCTGCCTTGGCGCCGGTCGGTACGGGCCAGGCTCGACCCGTCCAGCACCGATCTGCTGACCTCGCTGGTCGGGCCGGACCGCGCCATTCCGGACTTCCTGACACCCCGTCCGACGAGCTTCGCCGCTACCTTCGAGGAGGAACTGGCCGTCGTACGCCAGACGCCGGCGGAGGTCGTGCGCCGGGACGTGCTCGCGGCGTATCCCCGTCACCGACTTCCGGAGGTCCTGCGGGACATGACCGCCGCCGACGACGGGCCGGTCCACACGCTCCGCGACACGGTCTGCGACCACCTACACCGCTACTGGGACGTAGCGATCAGGCCGTCCTGGCCGCAACTGCGCCTCGTGTTGGAGGCCGACATGACGTACCGCGCTCGGCAGCTGGCCGTGGGCGGCGCGCGCCTGCTCTTCGCCGACATGCACCCCAACCTGCGCTGGCACAACGGGGTACTGCACATCGACAAGATGATCGGACGGCACCGCGTGGTGGCGTCCGGCCGAGGGCTGCTCTTGCTGCCGTCCGTGTTCGCGCACAAGCCCACCCCGCCACTCTGGCCGGCGGAACCACCGGTGCTTACCTACCCCTGTCGTGGGGTGGCGACGCTCTGGGCCCCGTCGCCGACCACCGACGTGACCAGCCTCGCCGCTCTGGTCGGGACGCCGAAGGCACGCCTGCTCGGGTTCCTCGACGAGCCGCTGGCGACGGTCGAGATCGCGCGCCGGCTCCGGGTGACGCCCAGCGCCGTGTCGCAACACCTCCGGGTGCTGAACGCGACGGGCCTGATCACCCGCGCCCGGGACGGGCGGCACGTGCTGTACCGCCGCAGTCCGCTGGGCGATCAGCTCGTCGGCCAATAGGCGGAGGTGCCGGCCGACACGCAGGCGCCAGAGACCGTCCTGGCGCGTTACGTCCCGACACGGGACGTAACGCGCGTCCGGTGCCCGAAGAACGGGCACCGGACGTCGATCGGTTGTCGGTCAGTTCCGGAAGAAGGTGGCCAGGTCGGTGGCGACCAACTCGGGCACCTCCAGCGCCGCGAAGTGTCCGCCGCGCTCGTGGTGGGTCCACTGCACGATGTTGTCGTTGTCGCGCTCGGCGAAGGTTCGGATGGTCTGGAAGTCGTCGGCGAAGACGCTCACCCCCGTCCGCGCGTGGTTGACCTGCGGCTCGGCCTTGACGCGAGCGTCGTCGTAGTAGGTTCGCGCCATGGTTGCGGCGGCATTGGCGAACCATGCCACGCTGGCCTCCGTCAGAATCGTGTCGAGCGGCACCAGCGAGGTGCCATTGCCGAAGCTTTCGAAAAGCTCGGAGTAGGCCAGCAGGCCCACCGGTGAGTCGCTGAGCGCGGCTCCGATGGTCTGCGGGCGCGAGGCGTTCATGGTGTTGTAGCCGCCGACCGACTGGAACCACCGCATGTGCTCCAGGCCGGCGTAGTCCTGCGGTTCGAGGCGCTCGAACTCGCTCGGGTCCCCCGAGGGGAAGGAGAACAGTTGCAGCACGTGCAGACCGAGGAAGCCCTCGGGCTCCAGCAGGCCGAGTTCGCGGGCGACCATCGCGCCGTGGTCCGAGCCGTGTACGCCGTAGCTGCCGTAGCCCAGGCCGCGCATCAGGGTGTCGTACACCCGGGCGATCCGGGCGGTCGGCCAGCCGGCTTCGGTGACCGGCCCTGACCATCCGAAGCCGGGGGCGTCGGGCACCACGACGTCGAAGGCGTCCTCCGGCCGCCCGCCGTGGGCGACCGGATCAACGAGCCGGTCGATCAGGCCGAGGTAGTCGACGCTGGAGCCGGGATAGGTGTGCGCCAGCAGCAGCGGGGTCGCCTCGGGGTGCGGCGAACGCACGTGGATGAAGTGGATCGGCTGGCCCTCGATCTCGGTCATGAAATGGGGGACCGCGTTGATTCGACGCTCAACGGCACGCCAGTCGAACTCTCGCCAGGCGCGGACGGCGTCCCGCAGGTAGGAGACCGGCGTGCCATAGGCCCAGTCATCCCCGGGGGCGGCAGGCGCGAAGCGGGTCCGGTCGAGGCGGTCACGCAGATCGGCGAGGTCGGCGTCGCTGACGGCGACGGTGAACGGCTCGACGGTAAGGGTCGGGACGGTGGCCTGCTGGTTCGTGGTCATGACCCAACCCTAGATAAGCATTAGGAACGGATGCTTCCTATTGCCGATCACATTGTGAGAGGGTCGGCGGCGTGGCGGAAGCGGCGCAACGACTCCTCGAACTCCTCACCCTGCTCGGCACCCGACCATCCTGGTCGGCACCCGAACTGGCCAACCGGCTCGACGTCACGACCCGCACGGTGCGTGCGGACGTCAGGCGGCTACGGGCGCTCGGCTACCCGGTGCGGGGCGAACGCGGCGGCCGCGGCGGGTACCGGCTGGGAGCAGGCGGGCGGCTACCACCGCTGCTGCTGGACGACGAGGAGGCCGTGGCGGTCGCGGTTGGGCTGCGGGCAGGCTTCGGCATCACCGGCCTGGCCGAAAGCAGCTCCCGAGCCTTGAAGAAGCTCGAGCAGGTACTACCCGCACGGCTACGGGGCAGATTCGACGCCCTCGGGTCGACGATTGAACGGGCGCCCGAGAACACCGACACCGACGCACCCGACCCGCAGGTGCCAGCGGACCGACTGCGGACGATCGCGGCGGCCATCGCCGACCGTGAGCTGCTGCGCTTCGACTACGCAATGGCCGTCGCGGAGGACCATGCCGAGCCGGTCATCCCGGTGCTCGTCGAGCCCCGCCGCCTCTTCCACTGGCAGCGTCGGTGGTACCTCGTCGCCCGCGACGTCGACCGCGACGATTGGGATGCCTACCGCGTCGACCTGATGGACCTGCGTATGCGCACCGGCCGCCGCGTCACCGAACCCGCGTCCGTGCCCGGCGGGGACATGGTCGCTTTCCTCATGCGAACCGTGGCGATCACCGGCTGGACCGTCCGCGCCCGCCTGCACGTACACGCCCCGGCCGTCGACGTGCTCGACCGCATTCACCCCGCCGTCGGCGTCGTGGAGCCCCGATCGAGTGACTCGTGCGATCTCTTCACGGGCGCCGACAGCCTCGACACCATCGCCGCCTACGTCGGCATGCTGCGCTTCGACTTCACCGTCGAATCGCCAGCGGCGCTGGTGCCTCTGCTCCAGGCAGTCGCCGACCGCTACCAACGCGCGGTGGACAGGTCCAGGGCCGATTCTTGAGGAATGGGCGATGGCTCAGCTCGCCACCTCCCGGATGAACGCACGCCAGTTGTCCAACCGGCTCCGGGCGACCGGCAGATAGGACCGTACTCCGTCTCCTACCAGGTAGACGAGGTGGATTTCCCGGGTGCTGGTGATCCCACCCACCCCGACCGGGGTGTGGCTGCGTTGGTGACGGGGCACGACGTCGAACTCCGTCGCCGGAAGCTCCGGGTAGGGCACCCAGGCCGGCTGGCTGTCCTTGCCGGTTCGGGCAGGCGCCGTCCGCAGGCCCCGCGTGGTCAGCACCACCACGTCCGCAGCGGGGCGTGGGTTCGTCACCAGGTCCCACGCCGCCTTGGCGTACGTCCGGGGAGGGATCTCCGAAGCGACAGCGAGAATCTCCTCGCCACGTTGCAGCGGAATTCGCTCCTTGATGGTGGCCAGTTCCCAACTCCGGAGATCCTCGACCAGTCGCAGTCCAAGGTTCGGGGCCATCCGGCGTACCACCGTCCGGATCCGTTGATCAGTGGGTGGTGCGGACGGTGCCGGAGGTGGCCGTGAACCGGAGGCTGACGGCGTCCGCGGTTGGCTGTTCGCGGGTGGGGCGGTCATCCCACGTTCCGCCCGCTGGCCTCTCGACGCGACAACGAGCGATATCGGAATGGAGAGCATGGCCGCCATCCAGCTCACCCGCTCGACCCATCGCCAACCACCCCAGGCGTCCAGGCGGGTCCACGAGGGGAGCAGGTCCTCTCGGAGGAGGACCGCGACGAGCACCAACAGAACTGTGACTGAGCCGGCCATCCACGCAGTCCGGGTAGCCGGACGTCGGGTCCTCATGCGGCCATTATCGGTCGCCCGCGGGCTCGGAGAGAGTAAGCCGTTAGGGTCTCGGCCCGCCGGCAACGGCGCCGGTCACACCCGAGGGTCATCGGATCGCCGCACCGATGCGGGGTGTGATGTATCGCCGAAGCGGCAGTGCGATGATCAGTGCGACCGCCACCAGGAGTCCGCTGACCCACACCGGCCCGACGGCGCCAGCATCGGCGCCGAGCGTCGTAGCCGCCACGGCAGGGCCGCCAGCAGCACCGATGTTGAGCGCCGCGGTCGCATACGACCCTCCCATGGTGCGGGCGTCCGCCGCCTCATAGAGCACCCGGGAGATCAGGGTGCTGCCCACCGCGAAGGCCAGTGTGCCCTGGACGAATACGAGGAGCAGAAGCGCCACCGGTTGGGAAGCCAGGGTCGCCAAAGCGATCCAGCCGAGCAACAGCGACGGGCCACCGACCGCGATCACGATGCCGGGATGATGATCGGAGAGCCGTCCCGCGAGGATGACGCCGACGAAGGACCCCACGCCGAAGAGCACCAGCACGACCGAGACCCACAGTTCACCCAGGCCGGCGGTGTCAGTCACGATCGGTGCCAGGAATGTGAACGTGGCGAAGGTGGCAGCGTTGACAAGGGCACCGAGCAGCATGACAAGGACCAGCCTCGGCCTCGCGAGCTGGGCGATCTCGGCCCGCAGGGAGGACCCTGCCGGAGTGCCCTGATCGGTCCTTCCGGGTGGTGCCGCGATGCCCTTGACGATGCCGACGGCAGCCGGAAGGCAGAGCAGTGCGATCGCCCAGAAGGTTGCTCGCCAGGTGAACAGCGAGCCGAGTACCGCTCCGCCGGGAACCCCAGCGATGGTGGCAACCGTCGTTCCCGAGAGCAGCACCGCCAGCGCACGCCCTTTCTGATTGGGTGGGACGAGGGTGGTCGTCGTGCTCAGTGCCACGGCCAGGAAGCCCGCGTTGGCCAGGGCAGCGATGACCCGGGTGACAAGCAGAACCGTGAAACTCGTCGTAACGGCACCCACGACATGGGCCACGGCGAAGACCAGCACGAAGCTCAGCAGGCTGGCGCGGGCAGGCCACTGGCGCGCGAGTGCCGCCATCAGCGGCGCGCCGACAAGCATTCCGACAGCGAACGCCGAAGTCAGCAGCCCGGCGGCCGCGACCGACACATCGAGGCTTGCGGCGATGTCCGGCACCAGGCCGGCGAGCATGAACTCCGAGGTGCCCATGGCGAAGACCGCCAGGGCAAGCAGATAGAGCGGCAGAGGCATCACGAGCTCCGAGGTGAGGACGAACGAGAAGGAGACGTCTCGTCACCGCGGCCAGCCACTCAAGGCGTGCGCGCATCACCCATGCAGCGGAGACTGCCGGGAGGTGGGCGGAGAACTCAGCGGTTCAGGGGGCTGACGGCGTGACCGAAAGCCCCCACCGTGGATGCCTCAGGGCTCGACATGGCCCGAACGATACTCACACCCGCCGGCTACCCCGCAACCGGTTTCCGGGGTGGGCGTCGTCGAGCGACGCGTCAATCGCGTGCCAGGAGCCGTCACTCACCACACCTCCCGCGACCGACTTCGAGACGCCGCCTACCGCGCCGGGTCGTCGAGGTCACCGGCGAGTTCCGCCGGGGCCCGCATCCGCCACGCGTCGGTGACCAGTTCGCGCAGGCGGTCACCGTCCACCTCCGCCAGCCGCACCATGACCAGGGGCGCCCCGTCGTACGCGGATGTGGTGAAGAACAGCCGGGGCTCGCCGAGGAGCAGCGCCTGCTTCTCGGCCTCGTCGCCGACGTACAACACCGCGATGTCGGTCCGGATGACCCGCGGCCTGCCGGGTCTCCGCTCCGGATAGGACCAGACGAATCCCTTGCCGGCGACCCGGAAGTCGAAGCCGTCGCTGTCGATCTCCACCACGTGTGGCAGCGCCGTCGCCAGCCGGCGGACGTCCTCGGCGTCAGCCATTGGGCACCGGGTCCTGCATGCCGTACAGGTTAGTGCGGTGTCCAGTAAATGCGGAACGTGATAACGGTTGGTGGCCTCCTGTTGTATACCGTGTGTGATGTCTCGTGGGGTGACGGTGGTGGTCTCGGTGTCCTTTGCGCTGCTGTAGCCCACGCAACACCGGAGACCACCTGGTAAGATACCTAACAATCGATGTATGGTGGCTGGCCGGCGTGGTTACCGTGGGTTGCTGTTGCGTGGGCTACAGCAGCGCAAAGGCCGCAGTCGGGTCGCCTCACGAACCTGTTCTCGGTGACTGTGGGTGTCTCCGTCCGCCAGGTCCGGTACACACCGGAACCCGCAAACGTCCATGGACACCGTTCGGCGGGTGGGTTCAGACGGGCAGTGCCGCGACGGCGGCGGCGACGGTCACCAGCAGCGTGGCGGTCGCCGTCGCCGCGAGCCGCTGGTCCTCCCGCACCACCTCGGCGAGTGTGGCGCTGGTGATGATGAACCGGTCCATCAGCCAACTCACCAGGTAGAAGCCGATCATCGCCAGCACCGCGGTGACCGCGAAGCCGACGAGGCTGCTCGCCCATCCCGCGAAGTCACCGGCGATCGCCGTGTGCAGCACGAGGCCGAGCGCCACCGTGAAGCCCGCCGCGATGGTCGCCGCGGCGAGGTTGCCGTGCGCCAGGTGCCGGGTAAGCCGATCGAACTGCGGCACCATGCCGTTGACCCGATACGCCGCGTACAGCGTCAGCAACCCCAGCGCCGTGAAAACGACGGTGGACACGACGCCCTGCCCCAGCGTCGGCGCGTCGCCGGACAGCGCCGCCGCGATCACCGCGCCGCTGGCGACGAAGAACCCGGCGCGTACCAGGCTGAACGCCTGCTCCGCGCGGTCCTGCGGATCCGTCATGTCGCCGTGGCCGATCACCCGGTTGAGCACCGGCCACAGCGCGCCGAGCAGCAGCGCCGCCCAGAGCCCGCCCCCCAGGAGCCAGGCCAGGTCGAACCAGGGCCGGCCGGTCGATCCCAGCAGCGGCCACATCGCGACGCCCTGGCCGATCAGCAGGCCGCAGCGCTGGACCAGGTACGAGCGGTTGTGGCGGACGAACAGTTGCTCGTGATCGTCGAAGTGGGTCAGCACGTTCACCACCGACCACAGTGACGCCACCAGGACGCCGAAGATGACGATCTTGCCGGCGGCGAGGCCGTAGTCGGTCCACGCCGCCGTGGAGAAGTAGTCGCTGACCATGGGTCCTATCCCTGGGCCGTGATGACGTGTGGGACGAAGAAGCTCACGTTGTCGGTGATCGGCCCCCGGCTCTCCCGGAAGCAGAGCCCGGCGGCCTCGTTGTCGATCATCCACACTCCGGTGAGGGCGTGGAAGGGACCGCCGACGCCGTCGAAGACCGGGAGTTCGGCGAACTCCTGCAACACGTGGCCCTCGGCGCCGTACTCGCCGCCGTTGGCGGCGACCACCTCGCCGCCCCGGATCACCGTCACGTTAGCCCCCTCGCGGCCGAACAACGGCTTGCGCACGCAGTTGTCGCGGAATCCCGGTGGCTCCTCTCCCTCGAAGTAGGCCGGCAGCAGGTACCGGCTACGCACCGGGTCGTCGCGGAACATCTCCCACAGCACCGGCAGGATGCCCTTGTTGCTCCACAGCAGTTTGTACGGCGGCTCCACCCACGTCGTGCCGGTGAGCTGCCGCATGCTCCACAGGGCCGTCCGACCGAACCGCTCGTGCAGCATCCACTCCCACGGGTAGAGCTTGAAGACCACCCGCATCGGCTCGCCGTCCTCGTCGAGGAAGTGGCCCATCGGCGCGAGTGTGGTCTCGTCGAGCGTCGCGTACGACTCGTCGAGGGTCTCCAGCCTGACGTCCTCGATGTACTGCATCTTCACCCGGTAACCGGCCTGCTCGGCAGCGGCGGCGACCAGGGCGGTGTTCATCCGGTCCTCGCCGGACGACTCGGCGGCCGTGTGGACGAAGTGGACGAGGTCGACCCGCTGCCCGCGCCCCCGCTGGAACAGTTCGAGGTTACGTTTCCAGGCGGACACCAGCGCCTCGAACGCGTTGTTCCACTGGTCGCCGCGCACGGTCGGGTGGAGCATCAGCCAGTTCCACTGGGCGCCGGTCGACTCCGGGAAGCAGGTCGGGGTGTCGGCGTTGTATTCGAGCAGCTTCGGATGGGCGAGGCGGGGATCCCTGGCCACCAGGGCCGGATCGTTGCCCCACCGCAGGTCCATCCGGCCGTACACGCTGGGGTGGTAGAAGACCGGGTCGTCGTCCTCCCAGCTCTGCACGATGGCCGGCACCGCGAACGGCGGGATTCCCAGCTTGCCGAAGAGGCGCTCCGCGATCACCCGGTCCCCGGCCTCGACCAGCATCGTGGTCAGCTCGTTGCACGCCGCCGCCAGGTCGTCGGTGTCCCGCTCGCTGACCTGGTAGTAGGCGTGCTCCACCCAATACGACATCGTGCCGCCACCCGGAACGCTGGTGTCGGAGTAGACGACCCCGTCCTGCTTGATGATCGCTTCCCAGCCGGTCCGCCCCACGCAGGGGTGCCGCTGCAGCATCAGCTGCCGCCGCTCTTGGTGCCGCTGGTGCCACCGCTGCCGAAGCCACCGCTGCTGACCGTGCTGCCGCCGACCTGGCCGGTCCGCGGCAGGCCGGCCGCGGCCCGCGCCGACTGGTTGGACGGATCGATCCGGGAGGTCTTGTGGTCGCCCGGCACGGCCGCCCCCGTGGTGTAGCGTCGCGCGGCCAGGTAGTACCAGAACGGCGACGCGCCGACCCGGGTGTCGTCGCACCGGTCCGGGTCCACCACCCGACCATTGTCGTCGATGCAGTGGACGTACCGCTGCGACCCGCGGGAACTGTCGTCGTCGTCATTCCCGCAGCCGGCGAGCCCGGTGGCCAGGAAGGCCGAAACCGTCGCCGCGAGGAAGGCCGGCGGCTGCTTCGAACGGTACGGCGGTGACATCGCTTCCCCCATGAATGTGACAACCGTGTTGCAGGGCCTCTTGGTACCACAGCCCATCCACCCACGGAATCGCCCCGACCGGCACGTCGGCGACCACTCGCGTCGGGGCGCTGGATCCGGATGGGTAGGTTGATCCCGGTGCGAGCGGCAGGCGAGAGGAGCGTGGTGGCCGATGGGAGCCGACAGCGTGACGCCGGTGGCAGCGGGCGGGGTCGCACGCGACGCGGGGTGGGTCACCGTGACGGAGGCCGCGGACCCCGACGACGCCTCGGCGTTCGGCGTGGAACTGGTGCTCAACCTCCACGGCTGCGCCCCGGACACCGTCCGCTCCCCCGACCGGCTCGCCGCCTACGTGCGGGACCTCTGCGAGCTGATCGGCATGCGCCGGTACGGCGACCTGTTCGCCGAGCGGTTCGGGCTCAACGAGACGAAGACGACCGGGTACTCGATCGTCCAGCTCATCGAGACCAGCTCGATCACCGGCCACTTCAGCGAGGCGCGAAACGCCGCCTATCTCAACATCTTCTCCTGCAAGGAGTTCGACATCGACGCCGCGACGGCTTTCACGGCCGGGTTCTTCGGCGCCACCTCGGTCGAACGACACGTGCTGACCAGGCGGTGACGGCGTGGACGCCCGACCCGAGGTCTTCATCGAGCGCGCCCTCCCGTACGGCCGTCAGGGGGTGGAGATCGCCATCGCGGTCACCGCGACGGTGTACGACAAACACAGCCGGTACGGACACATCCTGGTGCTCGACACCGAGTTCTTCGGCCGGATCCTGGTGATCGACGGCATCCTACAGACCACGGTGTCCGACGAGTTCGTCTACCACGAGATGCTCGCGCTCGCCGCGGCGGTCCGGCACGGTGCACCGCGCACCGCGCTCATCGTCGGCGGGGGTGACGGCGGCGCGCTGCGACAGGTCCTGCGCATGTCCACGGTGGAATCCGTCGTGCAGGTGGAGATCGACCCGGTCGTCGTCGAGGTGAGCCGGACGTACCTGCCGGAGGTCTCCGGCGGCGGCTACGACGACCCGCGAACCAGCCTGGTGCTCGGGGACGGGGCGGAGTTCGTGGCCCGCACCCGGGACCGGTACGACCTGGTGGTGCTGGACCTGACCGACCCACTTCCGGACAGCCCGGCGGAACGGTTGTTCGAGACGGACTTCCTCGCCCGGTGCCGCGACGTCCTGACGCCGGGCGGCGTGCTGAGCCTGCAGTGCGGCTCCCTGACGTTCCAACCGGACGAGGTGGCGACGATGTACCGGCGGGTCGCCGGCCTGTTCGACCACGTCGCGCTGCACCACGCGGTGGTGCCCGGCTACCAGCTCACCAGCTTCGGGTTCCTGCTGGCGGCGGACCGGGCGCAGCCCGGCGACGCGGCCCTGGCCGCGGCCTTCGACCGGATCGCCGGCACCTCCGGCTACCTGTCACCGGAGACCTACCACAGTTCCCGGGTCCTCCCGCCGTACCTGCGGCACCTCACCGATGGTTGACTCGCCTCCCGTGGCAGGGAGTCGGATGCGGTTGCACGTGGGCTGCGCGATGTGGACGCACAAGTCCTGGCAGGGCCGGTTCCTGGCGCACCCGCTGGCGGCCCAGGAGCGGCTGCGCGCCTACGCCGGCTGGTGCACCGCCGTCGAGGGCAACACCACCTTCTATGCCACGCCGGCCCGGGAGACGGTGGCGTCCTGGGCGCGGCAGACCGAGCCCGGGTTCCGGTTCGTGCTCAAGCTGCCGAGGGCCGTCACGCACGACCACCGGCTCGCCGGTGGCGACACGGACCTGCACGCGTTCCTGGACGCGATCGAACCGCTCGGCCCCCGGGCCCACGCCCTGTGGATCCAGCTTCCGGCCACCTTCGGGCCCACCGACGTACCCGCGCTCGCCCGTTTCCTGGGCGGCCTGCCCACCAGCCACCGGTACGCCGTCGAGGTCCGCCACCCCGCGTTCTTCGACGATCCGGGGGCGGTGGGGATGCTGGAAAGGACGCTCACCCGGTTCGACGCGGAATGGGTCTCCTTCGACACCACCGCCTTCTTCCGCACCCAGCCGGCCAGCGACGCCGAGCGGGAGGCGTGGAGCCGCAAGCCGCGTACGCCACTGCGGACGCGGGCGCTGACCGACCGCCCGATCGTCCGTTACCTTGGCCGGGACGACCCCACCCGGACCGTCGAGGGCTGGCGGCCGTTGCTCGACGTGGTGAGCGGCTGGCTGCGCGAGGGCCGTTCGCCCACCGTGTTCGTGCACACCCCCGACAACGCGGATGCCCCCGCCCTCGCCCGCCGGTTCCACGACGAGGTCCGCGCCCGCCTACCCGGGGTGGCGCCGCTGCCCGAGCCGGCACCGGTCGGCCCGGCGACCCTGTTCTGAGGCCCGGCTGACGCCGGGCCCCGCAGTCCGAGCCGGAAGCGGGGTCACACTCGTCTGCGAAGCCAGCCGACGAGGGCCGTCACCGCGAACAGCACCACTCCGATGACGAAGAGCCAGAACAGGCCCTCCACCACGAGTCCCACGACCACCAGAGCCAGCCACACCAGCAACAGGGCGACGATCAGTGCGATCATTCGCGCCATGTTCCCGTCCCTTGTCTCCACAAACCCTCCCTGACCGGCAGGGCCTGGCTGGGCGGCCGACAGGTCGGCCGGCACCGGCTGCGCAGCCCGGGCGCGGGGACGGCCGCACGGTGGCGCCGGTGTGGGTGTGCTGCCATCATCACCGGCATGCCACTCGCCCGCCGTACGCTGCTCGGCGCCGGTCTGTCCGCCGCGACCGCCGCCCTCACCGGTTGCGGCCAGCGTGACGGTGCCGACGCGCCCGCGCCCGGCGGCGGCGCGACCGACGCCGCCCCTGGGAGCAGCGCCGGGCTCGGCCCAGCGGGGCCGGCGGCGAGTGCGGGCGTTGGCAGCGCCGGCCAGGCCCGCTACGCCCCGGAGTTGACAGCGCTGCTGCGGCGTCACCTGCCGGACGCGCCGCAGACCGTCCGGCACCGCGGCTTCCCCGGCGCCGTCGCGCTGGTTCTGGTCGACGGGGCCACGACCGCGCACACCGCCGTCGGAGAGGCGCTGCGGTACGCGGCCGGGCCGAAGCTCCTGCCGGCGACCCGGCGGGTCCCGATGCGCCCCGATTCGATCTTCGACCTGGCCTCGGTCACCAAGGTCTACACCGCCATCCTGCTTCTCCAGCAGGTCGACAAGGGTCGCGTCGACCTCGCCGCCCCGGTCCGCGACTACCTGCCGGACTTCACCGGCATCGGCAAGGACCGGGTCACGGTCGAGATGCTGCTCACCCACACCAGCGGCCTACCGGTCGGCGCTGCCGTCACCGGCCTGCCGGACAGCGCGTCCCGATGGCGGGCGGTGCTCACCACCCCGCTGATCGCCGGAGCCGTGCCCGGCGACACCTTCCGCTACTCCAGCGTCGGTCTGATGGCTGCCGGCAGGATCGTCGAAAAGGTCACCGGACAGCGTCTCGACGAGGCCCTCAAGGCCAACCTCACCGGGCCACTCGGCCTGCGGGACACCGGCTTCAAGCCCACCTCGTGGCTGTCCGGCGACGGCAGGGTCAGTCGGCTCGTGGCCACCGACGCCCGCTCGTCCCGCGGCCTGCTCCGCGGCACCGTCCACGACGACGTGGCGAACCGGCTCGGCGGCGTCGCCGGCCATGCCGGCATCTTCGCCTCCGCGGCCGACCTCGCCGTCATCGGCCAACTCCTGCTCGGCGGCGGCACCTACCGGGGCACGCGCGTCCTCGCCGCCGGCACCGTGCGCCGGATGCTGACCGACCACAACGCCGGAAAGCGCGCCGTCGACCCCGAACGCCCCAATCGCACCGCCGCCCACGGTCTCGGCGTCGTGCTCGACCAACGCTGGTTCATGGGTGGACTCGCGTCTCCCCGCGCCTTCGGGCACACCGGTTTCGCCGGCCCCTCCCTGCTTGTCGACCCCGACCGGAAACTTGTCCTCGCCCTGCTCACCAACCGGGCCCATCCCAACTGGAGCTGGTCGGATCCCGACCCGGTCCGGGCCGCCGTCGGCGACCTCCTGGCTCGCGCCGTCACCTGACCGACCCGCTTGACCCGGCCGCCGCCCGGCCAGCCTGGGCAGGCCCCGCCGGGCGCACCCGGAGGCCGAACAGATCGGCGGCGTTGCGCCAGGCCACCCGTTCGGCCACCTCGTCGCTGAGATCGGCGGCCAGGACCGCGCCATACGCCGCCGCGGGATCGATCAACGTCGCGTCGGTCCCGAACAGCAGGCGTCGGGTGTCCACCGAGGCGGCCACGGCGGCGAACCGGCCGGCCTCGGTGTGGGAGAAACACGGCTCGAGCCATAGCCGGTCGACCGAGTTGGCCGCGTCGACCGCGTGTCGCCAGCCGTCCGCGCCCATGTGCCCCGCAATGGCTCGCAACCGGGGCAGGTCGGAACACGCCTGCGCCAGGTCCAACGGCGTCGCTCCCCAGGTATGCACGAGTGCCGGCAGGTTGTGTTCGGCGGCGAGAGCCAGTGCCTCCCGGGTCTGCGGCGATGCGATCGGTGATCCTGTGTACTCGGTATGGATCTTGACGCCAACGAACCGTCCGGTGGGTAGCAGCTCCGCGAGATCCCGTTCGGCCTGTGCGAGTCGACGCGGGTTGATCGCCAGGTAGCCGAGCATCCGGTCGGTGCGCCCGAGCACGTCCGCCATCGCCCGGTTCCCGCGCTCCGGGTCGTAGACGATCGCTTCGGTCGCCGAGACGATCGCGAGGTCGATGCCGTACCGGTCCATGACGGCGAGGTTGGTGGCGGCCGCGCCCACGTCCATCGTGAAGAACCACGGACCCCAGTGCGCGTGGACGTCAATGATCACGCGGATCACCCAGGATGCGGCGCGCGTTGCCACCCGCCACGGCGGTCACCCCCGCCGGATCGAGCCCCGAACGGGCCAGCCGCAGCCGTGGCACCGCGGCTTCGTAGAAGGGCGTACGGGAGCCGTAGAGCATCCGGTTGACGCCAAGTTCGGCGGCGACGAGCTCGATCGCGTCGGGCGAGTTGAGCAGACGCGTCGAGGTATGGAAGCCAGGCTCGTCGCGGGCCGCCACGACAAAGTCCCCCAGGTGGTAGAAGTGCGTGTCGAGGAAGACAACCGTGGCGCCGGCCAACGGGCGCCAGAACTGGCGTACGTCCCCACCGGCGAGCAACACGAGGCCGGCTTCGGTCGCTCGCCGGGCGACATGCCGCACGGCCGGATAGTCGGCCGCCACTCCCTGTTCGTCCGGAAACAGGCGAACGGCCCGGACACCGCGGTCGGTGAGCCGGACGATCTCACGCTCGGCACCCAGTGGATCGCGTAGATCCACCACGCCGACCGGCAGCACCGCCGGGCTGTCGAGTCCGGTCACCTCGTCGTTGCCGGTGACCACGTCGAACAGGGCCGCCCGCAGGCTGGCGACCGCCGCCCCGCCGATGCCGTTCGTCCGCAACACCTCCGCCACCTGGCCGGGTGTGCCGGTCGGTCCCGGTCGATCCGGGTATCGGCCGATGAGGACATCGACGTCCAGGGTGATCGCCGGCAGGCTGGCTGCGCTGAACGGGTTGCCGCTCACAGTGCCGCCAACACGCGCAACACCCGCTCGCGATCGTCGGCGGGCAGCGTCGGACCGAAGGGATCCACCGCGTACCGGTCCGGGATGCGCTGCTCCGCGGCCGCGATCCAGAGCATCCGCTGCACATAGCCGTCCATCGGATCCGTGAACGTCACTCCAGCGAGCCGGTCCAGCCGTTCCGAGGCGGTCACGAACTCCGCGTACTCCTTGTCCGCGAACGCCCGCAGCACCGCGGCCGTGACGGGCACGGCGGCGGCGGCGAGGCCGACGAGGGCCGCCTGCGCCCCCCACATCAGGGACGGCCCGAACATGCGGTCCTCGCCGGTGACCGCCAGCCGGCCGGCCCGGTTCGCGGCGGACAGGACGCGCTGGCAGGCCACCGCATCGTGCAGCCGGGCAACCTTCACCCCGGCCACTCCCGGGTGGTCCAGCAGACGGGTGACCACGTCGGCCGGATACGGACGTAGGTAGAGGTCGAAGGCCAGCATCGGGAGGCCGGCGGCTCGCCACACCGCCTCGTGATGGCGGATCGGATCATCGGTCTCGGGGAACACCAGCACACCCGCGGCACCGAGCTCGGCTGCCTGGACGGCCTGCCCGGCCACCTCCTCGGTCCGCTCCCCTGCTCGGCCGCCCACCCCGACGACGACCGGGACCCCGGTGCGGACCGCCTGCCGGATGATGTCGGCGCGCAACGGCTCGGCGAGGAACGGACCGCGTCCGGTGTGGGCGAGCACCGCGAGCGCGTCCGCCCCGTCGGCGACCAGCCGGCGCAGGTACGCTCCGACGACCGTCGGGACGACGGTTCCGGTCGCCGTGCTCGGTGTGGCCGCCGCCGCGACGAGCCGCCAGCGGAGCCGGTCACGCAACGCCACCGCGCGGGCGTCGATCACGACGCCACCGCGGCCCGTACGGCCCGGGCTATCTCGTCGACGTGCGCGTCGGTGTACCGCTCGTTCCAGTCGATGACCACCAGCGTCTGGCGCAGCAACCGTTCCGCCCTCGGTAACGTCCCCCAGCCGTAGGTCGGGAGGCGATCGGCGGGCGGCACCGTCAGTGGATACCGCGAGGTGCCGTACACCGGCGTGTCGGTCAGCGCGGGCGCGCAGTGCAACGGCTCGTCGAGATAGCCGGCGCGGGCCGGCACCCCGGCGGCCGCGAGCTTCCCGGCGACATCCTGGTTGGACAGTGGCGGATCGAGGACGATCGGGAACAGCCACCAGGCGTGGCTCGGGATGTCGACCGGCAGTCGCACGCCGGGAAGATCTTCCAGGGCGGCGACGAGCCGGCCAGCGGTCCGGCGCCGCGCCGCCAGCACGTCCGGCAGTTTGGCCAGTTGCGCTCGGGCGACGGCGCCGGCGAGTTCGGTCATCCGGTAGTTGAGCCCGAGGGCTTCGTGCCGGCGGGCACCGTCACGCGGCCAGCCCTTGTCGGCGAACAGCCGCATCCGGCGGGCAAGGGTCCCGTCCGCGGTGATGACCAGTCCACCGTCCCCGCAGGTGATGTGCTTCCACTGTTGGAGGCTGAAGCAGCCCACGGCGCCTGCGGTGCCGACGAGTTGGCCGTCTGGATAACGGGTGAGCCAGGCCTGGGCGCAGTCCTCGATGAGCGGGATGCCCGCCGAGTGCGCGACGGCACGCAGGTCGGCGGCGGCGCCGAACAGGTGGACGGCCAGGATCGCGCGGGTCCGCGGGCCGATCGCCGCGGCCACCGCGGCGGGGTCGAGGTTTCCGGTGGTCGGATCCACGTCGGCGAAGACCGGGACGGCGTTCTGTGCGAGGATCGGGGCGACCGTCCCGAAGTCGCTGATCGGTGAGGTGATGATCTCGTCACCGGGCTCGGGGGCGACGGCCGCGACCGCCAGGTGGAGGGCCGCGGTGCCGGAACTGCACGCGACCGCGTGGGACACCCCGAAGCACTCGGCCATCTCCCGTTCCAGCGCCCGGACCTCGGTGCCCCAGACGGAGCTGAGCATGCCCGACTGGAGGACCCGGGTGACCGCCGCGATCTCTTCCGGGCCAAGTGTCCGGCCGGTGGAATCGGCCATGCTGGGATACGACACGCACCCCTCCCCAGCGATTGCGAATACCGGCCCTGACCGTAATAGTAGGCTGTCGGTCACGCAACCCCACAGGAGGCTTCGGTGTCCATCGAGATCGGGATCGTCGGTCCGCATGACCTGGTCGACGAGGTCGCGGACACCTGCGAGGAACAGCCGGGGATCATCGCGCGACGGCTGGACTACGACCATGAGACGCAGGCGCCCGCGATCGTCGAGGCGCACGCGGGCCAACTCGTGGCCTGGCTGTTCACTGGTGTGGTGCCGTACACGCTGGCCCGGGAGGCCGATGTGCTGAGCCGACCGGCGGTGTTCGTGGACTACACCGGGGCGACCCTGCTCCAGGCCGCCGTACGGCTGCTGCACGAGGGCCACGACGTGACCCGGATCTCGATCGACACGGTAGCCGTCGGCGACGTCACGACGACCTTCGCGGATGCGGGGTTGCCGGTCGACCGGGTTCGCGTCCTGCCATACCGCAGCGGGCTCGGTTCGGATGACCTGATCGCCTTCCACCGCCGCCACCGACGGTCCGGCACCACCGCCGTGACCTGCTTGAGTTCGGTGCACGAGGCCCTGAGGCAGGAGATGCCGGCCTTCCGGCTCGCGCCGTCGAGCCACGCGGTGCGCACAGCACTGCGTCAGCTCATGCTGCAGGCCAGCAGCCAGGCACAGGAGGACGCGCAGATCGCGCTCGGTCTCGTCGAGCTGCCCGATGCCGACGGGTTGCTGCGGGAGGTGGCCGCCCTCGGCGGCACGCTCGCGGGGTTCGCCCACGGCACGCACCTGATCGTCACCACCCGAGGGCCGTTGCACGAGGCCACTGCCGGCTTCACCACCCTGCCGATGCTGCGACGCCTCGTCGACCGGTACGACACCGTGCGGATCGGCTTCGGGCTCGGCAACAGCGCGGCCGAGGCGGAGAACCTCGCCCGTCGGGCGCTGAGCCGGGCCCGGCGGATCGGCCCGACGGCGGCCGTGCTCGCGCTCCGCGGGGACACGGACATCGTGTTGGACGCCACGGTGCCGATGCCGCCGGCGCGGGAGCAGAATCTCGCCGTCATCGCCCAACGCGTCGGGTTGTCCGTGCCCACGCTGCTGCGGCTGCGTCAGGTCCGCGACGCCACCGGAGTCGAGCCGCTGACCAGCCGCGACGTGGCCCGACATCTCACCATCGCCCAACGCACGGCCCGCCGGATGCTGCACCGGCTGGAACTGGCCGGTCTCGCCGAGCGCACCGGCAACCTCGCCTCGGGCGGCAGCGGACGCCCGTTGACCCTCTACCGGCTGACCCTGTGACCTCGGCTGGCCGCGATCCCGTCAGCGGCCCCGGGTGACCGCGACCGCGGCCCAGTCAGGACCTCGGGTGACCGCGACGGCCCAGTCAGGGCCTCGGGTGACCGCGACCCAGTCAACGACCCGGGTGACCGTGACCCGTCAGCGCAGCCAGTCGTCGAGATGGCCGGCCACGAAATCGTCGTCCCGCAGGTGGGGGTAGGCCCGGTGGATCCGGTCCAGCTCCGCCAGTTGCCCCGAGGACAGCTCCTCGGCGGGATCCAGGCACCAGCGGCCGGCCAGCAGCCCCTGCCGGCGCAGCACCTCGTGGATGCCGGGGATGCAGCCGTGATAACCGTTGGCGGCATCGAAGATGGCGGCGTTCGCGTCGGTGAGGTGACCGTCGAGAGTCAGCAGCCGGCGCAGAGCGGCATCGTCGCCATCGCGGGCCAGCCTGGCCTCGGCGAGCAACGACACCGCGGTACGCACCCACACCGCCCATTGGCCGAGCAGCCCTCCGACGAACTCCACCTCGACCGATGACCCGTCGACCACGACCCGGTGCGGCGCCACCAGGTCGGCCAGGATGTGGTCGTCGTTGCCGGTGTAGAGCGCCAGGTCGCCAACCCGACCCGCGGCGCACACACCGTGCAGCACGTCCAGGGTCCGGTATCGGTCGAACGGCGCCACCTTGATGCCCACCACCGTCTCGACGCTGGCGAGCCGAGCCCAGAACTCGCGGGACAGGTGACGTCCGCCGACGGCCGGCTGGAGGTAGAAACCAATCACCGGAAGCACCTGACCGACCGCCCGGACCCGGTCGATCAACTGGTCCTCGTCCAGATCCGGCGCCGGCGACAGCAACACGAGGTGGTAGCCGAGCGCGGCGGCCAATTCGGCCTCGGCCACCGCCTGGTTGGTCGGGCCGCAGGCGCCGGCCACCAGCACCGGATCCGCTCCGGCCGCGGTCTCGGCGGCCAGTTCGAGCACCGGCCCCAGCAGGCCGACCGCCGGGTCGTGGATGGCGAACTGCGTGGTGTGTACGCCAACCGCGATCCCACCCGCACCGGCGGCCAGGTAGTAGCGGGTCAGCGCTCGTTGCCGCCGTTCGTCGAGGCGCCGCCGCGCGTCGAGGGCGAGCGGGTGCGCCGGGATCACGCATCCGCGCCGGAACCGTTCCAACGCCGAGGCATGGTCCGTGGCACCGGTCACTGAAGCAGTCAACGCGTCGTCTCCCTAGAAGTTGCCGTCGCGGCGCTGGAAGCTGGTGGGCTTGCCGTGGGTGGGCAGTCCGGCGGCGACCCAGTCCGCGGTCAGCGCGACCAGTTCGGCCAAGGGCACGTCTGGGTAGCCGAACAGGCCGTGACAGAGCTGGGCGTTGGACAGCAGCGCGGTGGGCGCCTCGGTGCCGGTGAGGATCGGGTCACGACCCAGCCGGTCCCCGAGCGCGGTCGCGACCTGGCGGATCGAGACCAGTTCGGGCCCGGTCAGGTTGAGCACGAAGGGTGGGTTCGCCGCGTGCCGCAGGGCGCGCAGAGTGACCTCGTTGGCGTATCCCTGCCAGACGACGTTGGCGTGCCCCATGGTGACGTCGATGGGATCCCCCGCCAGCACCGCGCGGGCGAGATCGACCAGGACGCCGTAGCGCATCTCGACGGCGTAGTTGAGCCGGATGAGCGCGGTGGGGGTGCCGTCGCGCTGGGTGAAGTGGGTGAGGATCCGCTCGCGCCCGAGGCAGGACATGGCGTACTCGCCGACCGGACCCACGGGTGTGCGCTCCACGCAACCGCCGCTGACGACCGGCACCAGCGGGTAGACGTTGCCGGTGGACAGGGCCACCATCCGCGAGCCGGCGAACCGCTGCGCCACCCGGCCCGGAAGGTAGGTGTTCGTGGCCCAGGTCGCGTGCTCCCGGCCGGAGGTGCCAAACTTCGAGCCGACGAGGAACACGACGTTGGCGGCGTCCGGCAGGGCGGCCAGCTCGGCGTCGTCGGCGATGTCGGCCTCGACCACCTCGGCGCCCGCGGCGCGCAACGATCCGGCCAGCCCCGGTTCGGAGAACCTGGACACCGCTATGACCCGGCCGCCGGTGCCGGCCGCGGCCACTCCCCGCAGCGCCTGCCGAATCAGGCTCGGCCCCAGCTTGCCGCCGGCGCCGAGGACCAGGATGTCGCCGCCGAGCTCGCGGAGATCGTCAACAAGGGCATCCCGGGGGGCCGACAGTCGGTCCTCCAGATCCTCCACCGACCGCATGCTTCCCACCCTCCCGAGGTAACGGCCATGACCGTAACCGCCCGACGAGAGGGCCGTCAAGACGTCCAACGGACCAGCCGCCGTCCGGAATGGATCGTCAGCGCACCGAGGTGGCGCCGACCTGGGCACGGGCGGCCGACAACACGCCCAGCACCGCCCGGGTCTCCGGCCACGGCACGGGGCTGGTTCCGTGCCGCACCATGCCGATAAACGCCTCGATCGTCGCGCGGTAACCGAGTTCGTCCGCCCCACCGGTCAACGCGACCCGCCGCTCGCCGGCCGGGGTCTGCACGGTCACCTCGTATGATTCGCCGTCGCTCACACCGAGCACCTCGACCGAGCCAGGCACGCCGCTGTCCCACTGCAGGGTCAACAGGCTCGTGTCCTCGGACCGTAGTTGGTGGTGGATCCGGGTGGCCCGGGCAGCCCCCACCAACCGCACGGCCGGACCAAGGAGCGCCACGAGCAGTTCCACGCCGTGCAGGCCCATCATCACCATGATGCCGCCGCCGATCGCCGGGTCGTCCTGCCACGGGTTGTATCCGCTGGCCCACAGGCCCACGTCGTGCCGCACCGTGGCGCGAACCGCCAAGACGTCCTCGCTGGACACGGTGAACGTCGTGAAGGCCGGTGCGAACCGGAGCACCGACGAGGTGAACACCAGGTCCGGCGCGCGGCTCACCACCCGGTCGAGCCGGGCCAGCTGGCCGGCGGTGGCCGCGGCCGGCTTGTTGACGAAGCAGGGCAGGCCCTGGTCGAGCACCCGAGCCAGGGCGTCTGGAACGTCGGGGGTGGGCACGGTGAGCACCACCCCGTCCGGTCGGGTGGCCAGCAACGCGGCGAGGTCCGACGCCATCGCGGCGTCGGGGTGCTCGGCACGGAACCGGGCTAGCCGATCCGAGTCCTGCTCCCAGACCACCAGTTCGGCGTGCTCACGCAGCGTCCGAGCGTCGGTGTAGGGATGGCTGGTGGCCAGTCCGGCCAGGGCGATGCGCATGAACCAGCAGGCTACTCATCCCTTGATGCCGGAGGTGGCGATCCCCTCCGTGAAGTAACGCTGGCCGATCAGATAGGCCATGAAGATCGGGACAAACGCCACGACGGAGCCCGCCAGCAGCATGTTGAGGGCGACGTTCTCCTGTTGCAACGACGCGATGCCGGTGGTCAAGGTACGCATGTCGACGCTCTGGCCCACGATGAGCGGCCAGAGGAAGTCGTTCCAGTGCCAGAGGAACACGAAAACGCCGAGGGTGGCCAGGATCGGTTTGATCAGGGGCAGCACGATCGAGACGTACACGCGCCACTCTGAGCAGCCGTCGATCTGGGCCGCCTCGAACAGCGAGTCGGGCAGGGCCGCGATGAACTGCCGCATCAGGAACACCGCCTGCGCGTTGGCCAAGGTAGGCACGATCATGCCCCAGTAGGTGTCGACACCGTTGAGTTCCGCCACGAGGATGAAGGTCGGGATCATCGTGACGTGGTACGGCACCATGAGCATCGCGAGAAACGACCAGAACAGCGGTTCCTTGCCCGGAAAGCGTTTCTTGGCGAAGGCGTAGCCGGCCAGGGACGACAGCAGCAGCACGCCGACCACCGAAACGACTGAGTAGACCAGCGTGTTGAAAGTCCATCGCAGGATGCTCTTGGCGCCGAACACCGACCCGTACGCCTCGCCGGACACCGGCGAGGGCAGCAGCGCCTCGGGAAAGACCAGCGGTCCGGTTGGCTTGAACGACAGGACAACCATCGCGTAGAACGGGAACAGGGTGACGGCGGCCCCGGCCAGCAACAGCACCGCGCGGACGAGCCGGCCCGCCGGCGTGCCGCGACCGGGCCGGTACGGTCGCCGCCGTCCCGCCCTCCGCGACGGTGGCGCCGCCGTGGTGGCCGGCTCGGTCATCGTGTCGGTCATCTCTCCCTCCCCAGGGTCAGTCGCTGGATCAGTGCCACGACGACGGTCATCACGAACAACACGACCCCGATGGCGCTGGCGTAGCCCAGGTCGAAGTAGCGGAATCCCTGGTCGTAGAGCAGGTAGATGAGGTTGTAACTGGCGCGCACCGGTCCGCCGCCGGTCATCACGAAGATGGTGTCGAAAACCTGGAACGAGACCGTCGTCTCGATGACCGCGAGAAAGAACAGGGCGGGTCGCAGCTGCGGCAGCACGATGTGCCGGAAGCGCTGGCAGGTGGAGGCCCCATCGGTCATCGCAGCCTCCTCCAGCTCGGCGGGAATCTCGTGCAACCGGGCGAGCAGGATCAACATGCCGTACCCGAAGCGGGCCCAGACAGAGACAAGCACCAGTGCGGGGATCACCAGGACCTCGTCGGCGAGCCAGGACTGCGCCGGCAGACCGAGGGCGTTCATGGCCCGGGACCAGGGGCCGCCGTCGGCGAAGATCCAGGTGAAGATGACCCCGGCGAGCACCAGACTGGTGACCACCGGCAGGAAGAAGATGGACCGGAAGACCCGGCTACCTCGGAACGCGCGCCGGGTCAGCAGGGCCATGCCCAACGAGGCGAGCATGGACAGCGGTACGGCCAGGAGGGTGAAGAGCACGGTCACCCGCAGCGCGGACCAGAACGTGGGGTCCTCGACCAGCCGCCGGAAATTCGTCAACCCGGTCCAGCTGGTGTCCCCACCGATGGTGTAGTCCGTGAAGCCAAGCAACACGCCGGCGATCGCCGGTCCGAACCGGAACGCCACGAACAGCAGCAGGCAGGGCAGGATGAAGAGCAGCGCCATGCCGGCCTCCCGGCGGGACGGAGCCCGCGGGCGGCGCGGCGCCCGCGCTGGCGTCGCAACCATCTGACAACCTCCTTCCGGTTCGTGGCGGGCCGCTGCACCGCCACGAACCGGTTTGCCGAACCGATTCTGGTAGGGGTCGGTATCCTGCCCCGCAACTCGCCTGTAGCTTCGCCGGACGACCCCTAGCCGAGCAGGGCGTTCGCCGCCTTCTCCGCGTCCCCGAGGGCCCGATCGACCGGCTTCCGGCCGAGCAGGGCCGCCTGGATCTCCGGCGCCAGGGCGCCCATGATGTCCCGGGACTTCTCGTTCAACGGTCCGACGGTGGTAAGGCCGACGTTCTTCTCCAGCTCACCGAGCACCGGGTCGGCCGGATACAGCGTGCCCACTGACTTCTTCGGCGAGAAGAAACGGGCGGCCAGGTCGTACTCCTTGGCGTTCTCGGGGGCCGTGGCGAAGGAGATCCACTTGCCGGCCGCCGCCTTGTCCTCGGCGCCTCTGAGCATGACCAGGGATCCGACGGTGCCGTACTGGGCCTGCTTCGTCCCGGTCAACGGGGCGAGCGCCTGGATGTTGTCCTTGCCCCAGACGGGTTCCACGGCGGCCGGCTCCAGGTGCCACACGCAGCCCACCTTGCCCTGCCCGATGCGGGTCTGCTCGATCGGCGGCAGCGCGGTGATCAGGCTCTTGTCGACATATCCGCCGTCTACCAGTTGCTTGAGGAAGGTCAATGCCTTCCGCCCAGCGTCGCTGTTGAACGCGGCCGAGGTGCCGTCCGATCCGAACACGTCGCCACCGGCCTGCCAGAGCAGCGGATAGAACGTCAGGTTGAGGGTCTGCTTGGGGTCGCCCGGATAGGCGGTCATGTCGAAGCCCTTGGCCTTGAAAGCGGGTGCCATGGCGAGCAGCTCGTCCCAGGTCTTCGGGTACGTGGTCTGACCGACCGCCGCGAAGACCTTCTTGTTGCACAGCAGCCCCTGGGCGCTGGTGAGGATCGGGGCACCCATCATCTTGCCGTCGATGGTGACCGACTCCTTGACGTTGTCCAGGTAGTCGTCCTTGGCTGCGGCGTCGAGGTACGTGTCGACAGGCTCGATGTTGCGGGCGTACTTGGGAAGCTGGTCGGGGATGAGGTAGACAACATCCGGGCCCTTGTTGCCGGCCAGCGCGGTGGACAGCGACTGGTCCCGGTTGGCCCACGGGAAGATCTCCACCTTGACATCGATCCCGGAGTTCTCGGCCTTGAAGGCCGCCACCTTGTCGTCCCAGAACGCCCGGTGCTGCGCTTCGTCGGAGATCACCGGATATACCCACATGCTCACTGATGTGGTGGCGCCATCGGAGCCGCCGGATCCGCCACAGCCGGTGACGGCCAGCGCGCTCGCCAGCAGTCCCGCCATGGCGGCCAAGCCCTTTCGCACACGCATTTGGCATCCTTCCCGGGAAGAGTTCGCCGTAATCTAGCTTACGGTCTGGGCCGATACCAGGTTCTCGGGATACCGACCTGATATCGAACACCTAGTCAGTCACCCGGACCATATGGGTCCGGGCCGTAATATCGAACGCGACAAACGACCAGAGGGGTTCGGTCGGGCCGTCGGCAGCCGCCACCGGACCCATGGACCCGGTGGCGGCTCGCCGTGCCCGGGGTGCGGGTTCCGGACGGGACCTCCGGAACCCGCACCCCGAGTCCCCTTACCGGGAGCGGGCTGCCGCGGCGATCAGAGCCGCTCCCTCGGCGGCGCTGATCGCGCCGGCGGCCCGCAGATCCTTGACCACCCGCGTCACCGCCACCACGAACGCCCCGTGATCGGGCCAACCCGCGTCAACATCGGGAAGCGCGTCACCCACCGTGCACCCGTGGGACACGAAGCGGTTCCGCACGCCACTGTCCATATCAGCCACCGACACCGTGGCCCGCAGGTCCGAGCTGGGACACGGGTCCTCGGCCGGCCGGTAGCTGGCCAGATTCGTGTAATTCGACCAGCCCTCCGGACGCAACAACAGATACATCGTGCCGTCCGGGGTCCGCGTCAACCGGTTGACACCGCCCGCGCGCAGGACGTGAGCCGTGCCGTCCAGCGAGTCGACCAGGAACAACCGGCCACCCGCGGCGCCATAGAGGTAACCGTCCCGCCACTGCAAGGACCCGTCCTGGGCGCCCGTGTGCCCCTGAAACACCGGAACACGGCGGACCACGGTACGGGTCTCCGGGTCGAAGACGAACACCGTTCCGTCCGCCAGACCCCAGATCCGGCCGTCCGGTCCACGGCTCAGCTCGTTGATGCTGTGCGCACCGGGAACCGGGGTGTACTCGGCCGTCTTGGCACCGGTAGCCGGGTCGTAGACGAACAACCGCGCCTCCGTCGCCCGGGGCCCGGGGGTGCCCTGTCCGCCCTCCACACTGGATCCGCCGAACACCACATCACCGAGCGGCAACAGGGCGGCGATCGGCTGGTCCGGGACGATGTCGCGGTGCACCTCGAACGTGTCAGAGGTGATGTCGTACTCGGTGAGCGCCCCACCGTACAACCCGTAGCCCGGCGTGGTGCCGAGGTAGACGGTGTCGCCGTCCGGCACCACAGCGACCGGCCGATTCTGGTGGTGGCTGGCCTCCAGACTGAACAGCTGCCGCGGGTTGGTCGAGCTGGTCGGTGTTCGCGGGTCCCACACGGTCAGCGTGCCGGCCGGGTAGCTCCCCGCGTACAACTTCCCGTCGGCCCAGTTCCACCCCTCCACCTGGCCCAGCCTCGGCGCGGTGGCGGTGCGACCGGTGGCCGGATCGTAGACTCCGGTGGTGCCGTTGAGGAACGCGTTGACGACAACGGTGCCGTCCGCGGGGTTACCAATGGCGTGCATCAGATTGACCGGAACGTACTGGAACGGTGACGACCACTGGGACAGCGAGTTGTCCAGCGGGTCGAACCGGAACGTGCCACCGGAGTAGTTGCCGGCCAGGCCGTACAGCACCGGCCGTTGGTTCTCGGTGACCCAGCCGTACCCGATCGCCACCCCGCGGGTCAGCACCACCGGACCTCCGGCGCGCGTCACCGTGCTCACCGTGTTGCTGGCCAGGTCGTAGCGGGCCAGCACCGCCCCGGTGGTGGTGAAGTAGATGGCGCCGTCGGCGGCGGCGGACACCCCGCGCGCCGCCAGGGGATACCGCTGCACCCGGGTCCCGGTGGCCGCGTCCGTGAACGCCAACTGCTCGCCGGTGGCCGCGTCGAAGACCACGAGCTGGCCGTCCACGTTGCCGAACACCCGGCCGTCGGCGTAGTCGAGGTCGCTGAAGCCGGCCCCGGTGAAGCCGGGCGGGGTGATCTCGCGTCGCTCGCCGGAGGCCACGTCGATGCGGAACAACCGGGCCTTCGGGGTGGCCAGCCCCACGAACAGCGCGTTGTGGTCCGGATCGTGGACGGCCGCCCGGGCGTACTGTTGTACCGCGTCGAGGCTGCCGTAGTCGGTGACGCCGGTCGCGGGGTGGTAGCGGAACGCGTGCGCGTGCGGATAGGTCCCGCCGTAGACGGATCCGTCCGGGCCGGCGCTCAATCCGTAGACGTACGTCTCCCCGGGAACGGGCTGTCCGAGGTCGGTCACGGCCTCGTCTCCCGGCCGGTAGCGGTAGAGGTGACCGTTGTCGTACGAGCCGACGTAGACGGTGCCGTCCGGAACCACCGTGATGGCCCAGGCCCCGGAGGCCCCCGGCAGCGGGACGGTGCGTTCGCGCGTGCGGGTGGTCAGGTCGATGACGTTGAGGGCGGCGTTCTCGCCCGCCGGCACGGCGTAGATGACCGGTGATCCGTCGGAGTCCCGACCGAAGGCACCCTCCATGATGGTAAGCGCCGTGAGCGGCGTACCGAGATCGGTGAACACGCCGCCGTCGACGGGGTCCGCGCTTGCCCGACCCGGCTGGGCGTCGGCCGGGGTAGGGACCAGCCCGAGCAGGGCCGCGGCCAGTGCCGCCGCGACGGCGGCGATCCGGCGTCGGTTCGCGGTCGGCGGCCGCCCGCCGGCCGGGCGCACGTGGGTCGGTCCATCCATGCTGCTCCCCCTTGGGACTGTGCCGATTCGTGGATCGGGTGTCACCGCACGGCCGCTCACGCGAGCGTGACCCGGTAGACGGTGGGTCCGTCGGCCAGGAACACCCGACCGTCCGGGTGGACGGCGAGGATGTCGGCCGGGTGCTGGAGCACCGTACGGACGGTCAGGTCGGTACGGGAGACGCTGGCCAGCGTGCCCCCGGCCAGCACGTAGAACATGTCACTGGCCGCGTGGTAACCGAGCCGGCCGGTGCCGGCCGGGACGGTGACCCGCCGGACCACAGCACGGGTGGCGACGTCGAACGCGCACAACTGGCCGCCGGCCAGCAACCAGACCCCGCCGTCCCGGTCGGTGACCAGCCCGCTGACCTGGGTGGCGCCGGAGACCGGCACGACCTCGAAGATCTTGGCGTCGGTCGCCGGATCGAAACCGAAGATCGCGGCCTCGGTCTGGGTAGGTGGTGGCACCGAGTATCCACCATGGATCGACGTCCCGCCGATCACCAGGCCGGATGCATGAGTCAACGTGATGATGGACTGATCGGTCACCACCGGCCGGTGCACCCGGCTCGTCCCGGTGGCCTTGTCCACGACGACCAGGGCGCCGCCCAACTCGACGTTGGGCATCGTGCCGTACGCCACCCATCGACCCGCGTCGGTGCTGGCCCGGGCCCGAACCTGGTCGACCGCCTTGAGGTCGACCACCTTCACCGGATTCTCCGCGGTGCCGGGCGGTCCGGGTGAGTACTCGGTGCTGTTCCACGGGGCGGCCGGGTCGTAGCGGTAGAGCCGGGCGTCCGGGTACGCGCCGAGCCAGACCGTGTCGCCGAGGTCGAGCACGCTCTCGGTCTGCGAGAAGCGGTTGAACTGTGCCGCACCGGTGTCCGGGTCGACCTGCGCGACTCCCCCGTTGAGATAACCCCCCGCCCACATCCGTCCGCTCTC
Organism: Plantactinospora sp. GCM10030261; assembly: GCF_042666615.1. Taxonomy (NCBI): domain Bacteria; kingdom Bacillati; phylum Actinomycetota; class Actinomycetes; order Micromonosporales; family Micromonosporaceae; genus Plantactinospora; species Plantactinospora sp. GCM10030261. The sequence goes on along the minus strand of NZ_JBHTDD010000011.1, from coordinate 33,305 downwards.
CGCGATGCTGAGGCAGGACAACGGAATCGGCTCACCGGGTATGTCGGTCTGGGTAATGTCGGAGCGCCCGGTCAGTGGGTTGTAACGGAACATCGCCCCCCGCCACAGCAACCCGACAAGGGTGCGCCCCGGCCAGTTCCGCTCGGCCAGCGTGACCCAGCCGATACCGCGGTTGTTCACCACCCGGCCGGTGAACTCCAGGCCCGTGTCGGTCTCCACGCCGGTCCTCGGGTTGAGACCGGTGAGGCGTCCGTTGCGGGTGTAGTAGACCAGGCCGCGCCGGCCCGGCTCACTGACATCGAGGCCCGCGACGTTGTCCCGCAACGGCTGCCAACGCTGGTGGGCGACCTCCCAGATGCCCAGCCGTCCGCTGGTCGCACCACCGAAGCGGGCGTACACACGGCCCTCGTGGGCGTTGAGGTCGTACACGTTGATCCCGGTGCCCGGTCCCAGGTCGGGCGGGAGCGGCAGCTCGCGCATGGCGCCGCTGGCGGCGTCGATCTCGAAGAGATGGGCGTCGGGCTGGCTGCCGGCATAGATCTTGCCGTTCCACACGGCGATGCTGCGTACGTACTTGTTGCCGGCCAGGATCGGGCCGTAGTCCCGGACCGCACCCGTGCTCGGGTCGTAGCGGAACACCTTGCCGCCCAGCGAGGTCCCGCCGTAGATGAGTCCGGCCTTGTCGACGGCGAGCCGCCAGATGTAGGTCTCCCCCGGCAGCGGCGTGCCGAGGTTCTCGATCGGGCTGTTCCGGCCCGGCCGGCGGCGGTACAACGATCCTGACTCGTACGTGCCGACATAGACGGACCCGTCCGGGGCGACGACCACCGCGTAGGAGCCCGGCGAGCCCTCGAGTGGCTGGTACGAGATGGTCTGGCCGGTACGCGGATCGACCGCGGCGAGATGGGCTGGGTTGCCGGTGACCGCCGACCAGATCACGGCACGTCCGTCGGGACCTGGCCCGACGGCGCCGCCGATCAGCAGCACGTCGCGCAGCGGAGCACCGAGGTTGTCCACGGTGGTGGCCGCCGCTCGGGCGGGTTGGGTGCTGGTCGCCGAGCCGACCAGGCCGACGGCCATCCCGCCGGCGAGTCCGGACATCAGGTTTCTTCGAGTTAGAGGCACCGGGACGACTCCTGCCGTTGACACGGATCGCGGATTACGGTCCAGGATGAAATTGATATGAACGGCAGGCTAGCCACTCAGCTCGGGATCGGTCAATGGACGTTCCACGTATCGTGTGGAATACGGTCGCGCCCGTATCGACAACGAGCGGCTGGGCTTCACCGGCTGGCGTGCCGTCTCCGGGTGGTGCTCGACCACGATCCGCTCACCGCCCAAGGCATGCTCCGGACCAGGGCGAACGGCCCTGGCGCGGGGACCGACCGCACGGTGGCGCGGACTCGGGCGTGCTGCCATCATCTCCGGCATGCCACTCGCCCGCCGTACCCTGCATGAGACCGGCCTGTCCGCCGCGGCCGCCATCGTCGCCGGCTGCGGCGAGACCGGCCGGGCCGGCGCGCCACCGCAGGTCGGATAGCCCGGTGGCCGACGATCGAACCGTCCTGCGCCTGTTGACGTTCAACACCCTGTTCAAGGGCGACGTGCGGGCCCGGCTACGCGCCCTCGGCGCGATCCTCGACCGCGAGCGGTACGACGTCGTGTGCCTGCAGGAGGTGATGTACCGCCGGAACGCCGATCTGCTGCGTCGGTTGGCCCGGTCCTGTCCGCACCACGCGTACCGGGGTGCCGTGCTCCTGCACGGCGGTCTGGTCCTGCTGTCCCGGTGGCCCGTCAGACAACACCGGTGGGTGCGCTTCCCCGCGCTGCGTCCGATCCGGCCCGAGCTGCTCATGCGCAAGGGTGCACAGGTGGCGACGCTGGGCGTCCCGGGCGGCGGGCTCGCCGTGGTGAACACCCATCTGTCGGCCAACCTGGACGACGACTGGTCACCGGAGAACAGGTACACGCGCATCGAACGGGCCGAGCTGACCCGTCTCGCCGGCGCGCTCTCGACGCTCGACCCCGCGCTGCCGGTGGTGGTGGCCGGCGACTTCAACCTGCCGCGCGGCTCGGCGCCGCTGCACGAGTTCGCGGCGGCGACCGGCCTGCGTGACGTTCTCGCCGCTGACACCGAGCCGACGTACCGTCCCACGCCGTCGTGGCCGGCACCGCCCGCGCTCGACCACGTGCTGGTCCGCTCCGCGGCCGGCCGGACGGTGACCGCGCGGGCGCGGCTGGTCCTCCGCGAGGCGGAGCCGCTCGCGGACGGCCGGCGGGCGTACCTGTCCGATCACTTCGGCATCGAGACCGAGTTGACCCTGTCCGGCGGTTACCAGGCCGGCGGTGACAAGCGTCCCGGATGATCGTGGAGAGCGGCCTGTTCCAACGGGATGACCCACCGGGAACAGGTCCGCCGACGGCACCGGTGGCGGATCTGGGACCGCGTCGACGGCGTCAACCAGGTCTGGCGTCTCCCCTGGGCGGCGAGGAAGGACCCCCTGTCACCGACAAGGGGTCCTTCCGTCCACCATCAGCTTGCGCTGCAGGAGACCGACGGCCAGGTCCAGTTGCCGTTGTGCTGGATCGTCACCCCCCAGTTGTTGCCGTTGCCGTTCGGCCGGGCCGTCAGCACCTGGGCGCTGGGGTAACTCGCGCTGATGTTCCAGGTGGCGATGGCCTTCGCCGGGGACGGGATGTTCATCGTCACGGTCCAGTTGTTGGACCCGGAGACCGCGACGTTCAGGTTGTAGCGGTCGCCCCACTGCTGACCCGCCGAGAGGGTCGCGGTGCAGCCCCCGCCGGACGGCGGCGGTGGTGACGACGGCGGTGGCGTACCTCCACCGGAGCCGATCGTGATGTTGGAGTTCCCACTGCTCTGGTAGCCCTCGGTCGCCATGATCATGTAGTCGTGGCTGCCCAGGTTCATCCCGTTACGGGCCCAGGCGTCGAAGTGGTTGCCGGAGGTGATGGTGCCGCCGGTCTTCTTCGACTGCCGGACGCTCCAGTACTGGTTGAAGGTCCTGGTCCCCTCGATGGACGGGGCGTTGTACCGCGTCGTCTGGTAGATGTCGTACGTGCCGCCGTCGCTGGTCACCGTGCCCTTGTAGGTTCCGGTGGGCCGATAGGTGCCCCAGTTGTCGACGATGTAGTACTCCACGAGCGGGTTCCGGGTCCATCCGTACAGCGTCAGGTAGGCGTTGCCGGACGGGTTGAAGCTGCCGGAGTAGCTCACGCTCCGGCGACCACCGGTGCTCCAGCCCTTGCCGGCGACGAAGTTCCCGGTGTTGCGCCACGAGGTGCTGTAGTTGCCACCGGAGCCGAGTTCCATGGAGACCGTGCCCTGGCTGTCGGTCCAGAACGAGTAGAAGTAGCCGTCGTGGTTGCCCGTCTGGTTCGAGGTCACCGCGGCGTTGGCGATGCCGGGCAGCATCAGGCTGGCCGCGACCACGACGGCGCAGGCGCCGCCGACGAGCCGGGCGAGGCCGCCGAGCCCGCGGCGCCTCGGGTGGGTGGGGGTGTCGTTCATGTGCGCGCTTCCTCCTCATGAACGGGGGGTGGGACGCCCGGGCCGCGTGATCCGACCCGACGAGGCTGCCGATGGCCGGGCGGCAGCCACCGCGCGTCGATACGCGGCGAGGGTGCCGGTCGTCGAAGCCGATGACCGGCTGGCCAGGTCGCGATGGGGCGCCTGGATCGACAGTTGTCGAGATCTGTCGATGGCGAGAAGTATGCGAATCGACCCGTTCGACTGTCAACATTTTCCGGAAACATTTCGGAAATATGATCTTTGCGAACCGACCCTCCCCCGGCGACCTTTAGCCTGGTCAGCATCGATGATGGATCGGACGATTCCCGACACCGCCTCGTGACGTACCGCAGTGGAGATCGATGTTCGGAATCGAATCGCCGAAACTTCCGGAAGCCGTTGATCGACGCGCGGCCCGCGAAGGCCGCCCAATCCGATTGTTTCGCCGACCAAACCCCGGGTAGGGGCTGAATGCACCAGTCGTAACCGGTTGATGGAGGTATGGATCCGGTGGATTCCAGCAAGCCCGCCAAGGCGGTCAAGAACGTGGTGGAGACCGCCGCGGAGAAGGTGTCCGACGTCCTGACCAACGACGTACCCGGCGAGCCGGGCAGCGCCCCGCCGCCCATCGAGGAACCGACCACCCCGCACGATCCGCTGCCGCCCAAGAAGGAGCAGGGCGCACCGGAGACCCGCACACCCACCGGCGCCCGCACCGGTGCGCCGGCGACCGCGAACGGCCAGCAGGGCGCGTACCTCACCACCGCGCAGGGAGCGAGGCTGCGGGACACCGACCACTCCCTGAAGGCCGGTCCGCGCGGACCGACCCTGCTGCAGGACCACCACCTCCGCGAGAAGATCATGCACTTCGATCACGAGCGGATCCCGGAGCGGGTGGTGCACGCGCGGGGAACCGGCGCCCACGGCGTCTTCACCGGATACGGCAACGCCGAGGAACTCACCAGGGCCGGCTTCCTGCACAGGGGCAAGGAAACACCGGTCTTCGTCCGGTTCTCCACCGTCCTCGGTTCCCGCGGCTCCGCCGACACCGTTCGGGACACCCGCGGCTTCGCCACCAAGTTCTACACCGACGAGGGCACCTTCGACCTGGTCGGCAACAACATCCCGGTCTTCTTCATCCAGGACGCCATCAAGTTCCCCGACGTCATCCACGCCGGCAAGCCACACCCGGACCGGGAGATCCCCCAGGCACAGAGCGCGCACGACACGTTCTGGGACTTCGTCTCCCTGCACACCGAGGCGCAGCACCACACCATGTGGAACATGTCCGACCGGGGCATCCCCCGCTCGTACCGGACGATGGAGGGCTTCGGCGTCCACACGTTCCGCCTGGTCAACGCCGCCGGAGAAACGGTGCTGGCGAAGTTCCACTGGAAGCCGAAGCTGGGCGTGCACTCCCTGACCTGGGAAGAGGCGCAGCTGCTCAACGGCATCGACCCGGACTTCCACCGGCGGGACCTGTACGACGCGATCGAGGCCGGCGCGTACCCGGAATGGGAACTCGGCCTCCAGGTCTTCCCCGACACTCCGGAGGAAACCTTCGCCGGGATCGACCTGTTGGACCCGACGAAGATCGTGCCGGAGGAACTCGCCCCGGTCCAACCCGTCGGCAAGCTGGTGCTCAACCGGACGCCGACGAACTTCTTCGCCGAGACCGAACAGGTCGCCTTCCACGTGGGCCACCTGCCCCCCGGAATCGACGTCACGAACGACCCGCTGCTGCAGGGCCGGTTGTTCTCGTACCTCGACACCCAGCTGACCCGGCTGGCCGGCCCGAACTTCCCGCAGATCCCGATCAACCGGCCGCACGCCCCGGTCAACGACATGCTCCGCGACGGCTTCCACCAGCAGGCCGTCCACGCGGGCGTGGCGCCGTACCGACCGAACTCGCTCGACGGCGGCAACCCGTTCCCGGCCGGCGACGACGAGCACGCGTTCCTCGACGTACCGGTCACGGTGGCACAGGCGCCGAAGGTACGGGCGAACCCGGCCTCGTTCGACGACCACTACAGCCAGGCCCGCCTCTTCTGGCTCAGCATGTCGCCGGTCGAGCGGGAGCACATCATCCGCGCCTACACCTTCGAGCTTGGCAAGTGCTACCACCAGGCGATCAAGGAACGGCAGCTGCGGGCCCTCGCCAACATCGACCCGGTGCTGTGCGAGCAGGTCGCCACCGGGCTGGGACTGCCGGCACCGGAACCGACGCTGCCGCTGGCCGACGTCGCGCCCAGCCCGGCGCTGTCGCAGGTCGGCAGAACGTGGCCGGGTGACGGTCGCATGGTCGGCATCGTCGTCGACGCCGACAGCGACCTCGACGGGGTCGGCACGGTGCGTCGGGCGATTTTCTCCGCCGGAATGGTGCCGCTGCTCATCGCCGCGCACGGCGGAACGGTGGGCGGTGAGACGGTGCAGCGGACCTTCGCCACCGGACGGTCCGTCGAGTTCGACGCGCTCCTGCTGGCCGGCGCGCCCGCCCCCGCGCCGGACGCGATTCCCGCCCGGGACGCCAAGGCGGGTGCCGCCGACTCCGTCGCGGTGGATCCACGCGTGCTGCTACTGGTCGAGGAGTGCTGGCGACACGCCAAGGCGATCGGCGCCTGGGGCGCCGGCACCGCCGTACTGCGACAGGTGGGAGTGGCCGGCTCCCCCGGTGTCGTCGAGCGGGAATCCGCGGCCGACACCTTCACCGAAGTGCAGCGGCTGATGTCCGCGCACCGGGTCTGGGAACGGTTCCCCGCCTCGGTCGGCTGATTCGACGGTCACGACGACGGGCCGCCCGCTCCGGCCGGAGCGGGCGGCCCGTCGTCGGAGCGGACCCGGGCAGCGGCTCAAGCACGGCCGCGACGACGGCGGCGTCTGGTGCGCCCGGCGCGGGACTTGTATGCTTCCCGGCGATGAACACCTCTCACAGAAGATTGGGGGCCCCGTTCCACCAAGGTGAGTGCTGATGCACCCTTGGCCTCCGAACGGGAATCCCCGCCTATCCCTCTGGCTGCGCGTGCGCCGTTTCGCCGTGCCGCCATCAATGATCGCCACCGCGACCGCCCGCCGCATCGCCGGGGACGGGGCCGGGGCGTGCGCCGCCGCCCGTGTCGACGTCGACCTGGACCTCGGCCGCGTCGCCCGTGACCACGGCCACCGGCTCGCTGCCCAGATTCGGGACGACGTACGGCACCTGGCCCCGGACCTGCTGCGGTGGCACCTGCCGAGGACCGCACCGGACGGGTTGCTGCGCGCCGGTCTGACCGTCTCCCTGGCCCGCTATCACCGGCCGGGCGGTGGCACGCTGCACCTGGTGGCCCGGACCCCACCGGCCTGGGCGGACGGCGGCCAGCGGTTCAGCCTCGCCCTGTGGGACGGTCCGCGGTCCGGGCAGCGGACACACCCGCATCCCCGCCCCGACCGTCGGTTCCGCCTCGACCTGCACCGTCACCTGTGGGACGTCCGCCGCACCGGTGACCTGCGGACCCGGTCGGCGGTGGACCCGCCGCCCGGCGGGGACCAGGGCGACCCGGACGTGGTGGCGCTGCGTGGGCACGGCTACGCCGTGGACCGGTGGGTCGCAGAGGCGCGGATCCTGCTCCGCGCCGACAGCCGGGGCCACGGGCCGGTCGCCGTACGGCTCGGGTCCCGACGCCACCTGCTGCTGGACGTGGCGGCGGACGACCCCGCCGCGCCACTGATCCCCCCGTACGCCATCGGTCGGGGCAGCCCGCCACCGACGTTGCCGGTGCTGCCGGACGCGGCGACGTGGGTGCAGCCGGATCTGGACCTGCTGCGGACCGGGCTGATCGAGGCGGACCAGTTGCACCCGCTGGTCGCCTCGGCTCTGGCGCCGGATCATCGGCCGGCCGACGCCCAGCGGGCCACCGACGTCGTGCCCAGCAGCTGGACCATCGCGTGCCAGGGCGCACAGCACCGGATCGCACCGGTGGACGGCGTGCTCGTCCCGCTGGACCACGACCCGGCCGAGATCCGCCGCGAAGAGCTGCTGGCCGCGTTCACCGGCACCCCGCTGCCCTGCCTGCAGGCGATCGACGAGGCGCACCGCCACCCGGAGTGCCTCGACGATGTCCGCGCCCGGTTGGACCACGGCGACGTCGACGGGGCCCTGGCCATCGTCGAGAGCCTGTTGGGAGCCAACGCGTCACTGCGCGACGGTCCCCTGCGCGAGGAACTGGCGACGGCGGCGCTGCGCCAAGTCACGTACGGGCTGTTCCGCGCCGGTCTGGTCGACCGCTTGTGTGGACCGCCCGCTCGCCCGGACCGTCGTCCCCGGCACCACCGGACGCGCCCCCGCCACACCATTGCCCGCTGACCAGCCGGTCCCGGTCAGTCCTCTCCCGCATCCGGCGCGGCCCCGCCGCGTCCAGACCACCCGAGGTGATCACCATGCCGACCCTGCCCGCGTCCACCACCACCCACCGCCCCTCCGGTCCATTGGACGGGTCCCAACTCGACATCGCCGCCGACCTGCTGGCACTGCTGCGGGACACCGCCACCGAACCGCGCCCCGACGAGCAATTGGCGGCTCTGACCCTGGCCGTTGCCGCCGACCTGCCGGTACTGCTGTGGGGCGAACCGGGGATCGGCAAGACCGCCGCCCTGACCCAGCTCGCCGACGCCCTGGACCTGCCGTTGACCACCGTGATCGCCAGCGTGCACGAGCCGTCCGACTTCTCCGGGCTGCCGGTCGTCGGTGACGACCCGGCCGTTCAGGGCGTGCCGATGGCCCCGCCGGACTGGGCCGTACGGCTGGCGCGGGCCGGTCGTGGGCTGCTGTTCCTGGACGAGTTGTCCACCGCGCCGCCGGCCGTCCAGGCCGCCCTGCTTCGCCTCGTGCTCGAACGGAGGGTCGGTGCCCTGCGGCTGCCGGCCGGCGTCCGAATCGTGGCCGCCGCGAACCCGCGCGCCTCCGCCGCCGACGGTTGGGAACTCAGTGCGCCCCTGGCCAACCGGTTCGTCCACCTGCGGTGGACCCACGACCATGAGGTGGTGGTACGCGGCCTCGGCGGGACCTGGCCCACCGCGACGCTGCCGCGGCTGGACCCGCGGCGCCTTCCCGACGCCGTCGCATTCGCCCGCCGCGCTGTGTGCGGGCTGCTCACCACCCGCCCCGAGCTCGTGCACCAGCTCCCGACCACCGAAGCCCGCCGGGGCGGTCCCTGGCCATCGCCGCGCAGCTGGGAGATGGCGCTGCGGCTGACCGCGTTCGCCACCGCCGCCGGCACCTCCCGGGAGGTGCTGTCCATGCTGGTACGAGGTGCCGTCGGCGACGGCCCCGGGCTGGAGCTGCTGGCCAGACTGGACCGGATGGACCTTCCGGATCCCGAGACGCTGCTGGCCGACCCGGTCACCGCCGACCTGCCGGAGCGGGGCGACCTGCGTCAGACCGTCCTCGAAGGCGTGGTGGAGGCAGTCCGGAACCGCCCGGACCGGTCCCGTTGGGACGCGGCGTGGACCCTGCTGGTCCGGGCACTGGAGACCGGCGCCCCGGACCTGGTGGTCGCGCCGGCGACCAGCCTGGCCGGGTTGCGCCGGACCGACTGGGACGTGCCGGTTGCCATCGAACGGCTGGCCGGGGCGGTGTCCCTGGCCAGGCACGCAGACCGGGCAACCGCCACCATCCCTGCCGGGGCCGGCCGGTGACGCCCGGGTTGGCGCTCGACGTCGAGAAGCTCTACGCCGCCCGGCTGCACGCCGCCCGGGTTCGGCCCTACCTGGCCACGGCGCTGTTCGCGCTGCACGTGGTGCCGTCGCGGCGGGTGCCGACGATGGCTGTCGACCCCCACTGGCGCTGCTACGTCTCCCCGGCGTTCGTCGCCCGCAGCCCACTGCGGGAGCTGGCCGGGGTGTGGGTGCACGAGGTCTCCCACCTGCTGCGGGACCACCACGGGCGCGGCGACCGGTTCGCCGACCGGCACGGCCTGACCGGCGCGGGTGAACGGCTGCGGATGAACATCGCCGCCGACTGCGAGATCAACGACGACGTGTACGGCGACGGGCTGGACCGGCCCCACGGGGCCGTCGTCCCGGAGGCGCTGCGGCTGCGCGCTGGTGAGTTGATGGAGGACTATCTTCGGCAGTTCCGGCTCGGCCCGTACACGCAGGGCCTGTCCTGGCTGGACTGCGGCAGCGGCGCCGACGGGCTGACCCGGGAGTGGGACCTGGGCCCCGACGGTGCGCACGGGCTCAGCCCCCAGGAACGCGACGCGGTACGGTTCCGGATCGCGCGGGGCATCGTCGGGCACCCAGGGGACGCACCCGGGGGTTGGCGACGATGGGCGGAGGAGGCGTTCCACCCCCCTCAGCCATGGCGGGAACTACTGGGCGCCGCGGTCCGCTCGGCGGCCTCCGGAGCCGGCGCGGGCGACGACTACCGCTACGGCCGGCCGGCACGACGCGCCGCCGGCCTGCCCGGCGTCGTCCTACCCAGCCTGCGCCGCCGACCACCCCGGGTATCGGTGGTCATCGACACCTCCGGTTCGGTAAGCGACGCCGAACTGGGCAGCGCGCTGCTCGAGGTGGTCGCGATCACCCGGGCGGTGGGCGGTCGACGGGACCTGGTGACCGTGCTGTCGTGCGACACGGCGGCCCGGGTGGCGGGCCCGATCTGCCGGGCCGAGGGGATACCGCTGGTCGGCGGCGGTGGGACGGACCTGCGTACCGGATTCGCTGCGGCGCTGCGCACCTGCCCCCGCCCGGACGTCGTCGTGGCCCTGACCGACGGGCAGACACCGTGGCCGGACGCTCAACCACCGTGCCGGACCGTTGTGGGGCTGTTTCCCAGGCCGGTCGACGGAACGCGGGCCGAGCAGGACCCTGACTACCGACCGGAGAGCCCGCCGCGGTGGGCGCGGGTCGTCACCATCGGATCCGTGCCCGCCAGCAGGTGAGCCGCCCTCGGAGGTGATCTCGGCCATCTCGCCGATCCGGTCTTCCTCGTACGCCGCAGTAACAGGCGTTCCGTGGTTAGGTACATCGTTGTTGCCGGCTCGTCGCCCAGGACAAGCACCTGCTGCCGACCTATGGCGACCACGCCGACGTAGTTGTCGACCGCGCACGCCCGGCCGTAGTCCCCCAGCTCTTCACGGGACCATCCGTGCTATCCGCACCGGGCCACAGCGACAGCACCGATTGCGGAGCGACGAGCAGCGGTCCGCCAGCCAACCAAATCCATTTGTACTGCAATGACTCTTACCTCCCGCAGCGATCTTGCCAGGCCCTGGCGTCCAGAGGTGCCCGGCCATCTCCACTGCTGTCTACGGGGTAGAGAACCGGGTTGATCGCAGCAAGGGTGCCCGACAAACGAGCGGCTCCTTGACGAATGCCTGGATCAGGCTCTTCGAGCAACGCGTCGCACATCCGCACCGCAGCGTCACGTTCGCTGGCGTAGATCATGTACACGTTCTGGACTGCGGTAAAGATCCAGTCTGCATGGTTGTCGTCGGCGTCCGCCAGCGCTCGCGCGACCAGCGCCAAACCGGCCGGGTCTTTCCGACGAAGCAGCGCATCCGCAGTCACGAGGGTGACGAACGTGTCGTCAGCGTCAAGCAGAAGCCGGCGCAACTGCTGTGCCGACTCCGGCATCTCCGCGAAACTCGCCAGGGCCCGGCCGGCATCCGCCCGATCCTGGTAGGCGCCGCTGCCGGCCAGCCTCAGCAGCGCCACAACCACGGCCCGTCGAGCGTCCATGTCCATGCCCGTCATCATCGATGACGTCCGTGCGCGTTTCAGCCCCAGGGGCCCCCGGCTGTCGTTAGGTGATGCCGAGGAGGGCCAGTGTCCGACTGCTGCCTCGGGCGTGGTGCCGGTTGGCGGCGACGAGGTTGGTGACTCCGGCGAGGCGTAGGGCGCCGATGGCGGCGCAGACACGGTCAGAGCCGGCGCAAAGGACAACGACGAGATCAGCGATGATGGCCGTTCGGGCATGACCCACTTCGGATCGATCACCGTGCCGTAGGAACCTTGATGATCTCTTGAGCTGCTCATGCCCGAAGGCCAGAGTCAGACGACCCCGAAGGCCGCGACCCCGACCAAACCCGGACGGCATAGACCGGCGTGGGATCGGGGGCCAGCGCGCTTGCCGGCCCGGCCGCGCCGAACCTGATCGCCCCGGACCGTTACCCAGGGGTTTACGGGGGCAAGTTAAAACTACATAGATAGACGTTAAGGCCCTGGCCAGCGTCTTGCTGGTCAGGGCCTAGTTCTGTGCGCCGCCAGGGACTCGAACCCCGAACCCGCGGATTAAGAGTCCGCGGGTCCGCCGTCGGCACGTCGCCCACCTGAGGATGGCTGGTCACCCTCTCCGCGACCGCGTATGGAGGGCGTCTCTGCAAACAACGGCAACACATTGACGTTCGCCTAATAACCTCTCTACGCTCATTCCAGGAAAGCGCTTTCCTCACGGTGTCTCCGGGCGACGCCGCGCGGTGGACCTTGTCCACGGAACGGTTCTCAGCACCGGCGGCGGCTCCCGCGCCAGGTCAGCCGTCACCTCCCGGGGTGGCGCGGCGGCCGGGAGCCCTGACCGGGTTCACGTCCAGGCCGGCACGGGCAGCCCGCCGAAAAAGGCCAACCCGAGAACCAGCAGCAGCGACTCCAGCATCTTCGAGGAAAAGGTGAGACGACGATGAGACGACCAGTCGCACGGGGACTCCAGGCGGCGTTGGCCACCCTGGCCATCGGGGCCACAGCCGTGTTGGCGCTGCCGACACCTCAGGCGTCGGCGGCGACCGGCAGTGTCACCGGTTACGCGACCCGTAACGGTGGGACCACCGGCGGGGCGGGCGGGCAGGTGGTCCGGGCCACCACCGGGACCGCGATCCACGCCGCCCTGTGTGGTCGGGCCAGCAGCAGCACCCCGATCACCATCCAGGTCGAGGGGACCATCAACCACGGCAACACCAGCAAGGTCTCAGGCGGCAGCTGCAGCACCGCCGACGGCGTGATCGAGCTGAAGCAGATCAGCAACGTCACGATCATCGGCGTCGGTGGCGGAGCCGTCTTCGACCAGCTCGGCATCCACATCCGCGAGGCCAGCAACATCATCATCCAGAACGTGACGGTCCGGAACGTCAAGAAGTCGGGCTCGCCCACCTCCAACGGCGGCGACGCCATCGGCATGGAGAGCAGCGTCCGCAACGTCTGGGTCGACCACGTCACCCTGGAGGCCTCGGGCGGTGAGTCGGAGGGCTTCGACGGCCTCTTCGACATGAAGAACAACACCCAGTACGTGACCCTGTCGTACAGCATCCTGCGCAACTCCGGCCGCGGTGGCTTGATCGGATCGAGCGAGAGCGACACCTCCAACGGCTACGTCACGTTCCACCACAACCTGTACGAGAACATCGACTCACGTACGCCCCTGCTCCGTGGCGGCACCGCGCACATCTACAACAACCACTACGTGAGCCTGCACGAGTCCGGCATCAACTCCCGGGCGGGAGCCTCCGCCAAGGTGGAGAACAACTACTTCCGCAACTCCAAGGACGTGCTGGGCACCTTCTACACGAACGAGCGCGGTTACTGGCAGGCCAGTGGCAACATCCTCGACAACGTGACCTGGTCCAGCGCCGGCAGCGAGAACTACCCCGCCGGCCCCGGCATGCCGTCCAACACCAGCGTCAGCATCCCGTACGCCTACAGCCTCGACGGGGCCAACTGTGTGCCGGACGTCGTGCGGCAGACGGCGGGCGCCAACAAGGGCCTCCAGGTGTCGGACGGCAACTGCTCGCCGACCAACCCGTCGCCGACACCCACCAGTCCGACGCCGACGCCCACCACACCCACCCCGACGCCCAGCAATCCCGGCGGGACGAACCTGAGCATCGGGGCCGGCTCCGACGGGTCCAGCAAGGCGAGCGGGACGAGCTACGGCAACGTACGCGACGGCGACCTGAACACCTACTGGTCACCGGCCGGCTCGACCGGCTCCATCTCCATCAAGTGGGGTTCGCCCACCACGGTGTCCCGGATCGTCATCCGGGAGGCGGCCGGCGCCGTCGGCAACATCGGCTCCTGGCGGGTCGTCAACCACACCACCGGTGCCGTCCTGACCTCGGGCAACGGGGCCGGCACCATCACCTTCTCCCCCACCACACTATCCAAGATCACCTTCGACATCACCAGTTCGACCGGCACACCAAGGGTCGCCGAGTACGAGACGTACGCCGGCTAGCCCGTCGCACCACTTCCGCGGGACCGGCAGGGTGGGGTCCGTTCAATGCCGGCGGACCCCGCCCGCCACCACGCGTCCGGCCGCGAGTTGCGGGATCACCACCGTACCGACGTCAGCCACCGACGGGCGCGGTGACGCACGCGACAGTGCCGATCGCATCCCACGCTTTCCTGTCGGCGGATGGCGGGTACTGACCAGAAGGCGCCGGATTTTCCGGCGACACTCCACCACCCGTCCCGCAAAGAGCATCGTCCGACTGAGGAGCAACCACATCATGCGTGTGCACGCCTACGCGGCACCCGGCGCGTCCGAGCCGCTGGTCCCGACGACCATCGAGCGCCGGGAGGTCGGACCCACCGACGTTCTCATCGACATCACGCACGCCGGAATCTGCCATTCCGACATCCACACCGTTCGTGGTGACTGGGGACCCCAGCCGTATCCGCTGGTCCCGGGTCACGAGATCGTCGGCGTCGTCGCCGAGGTCGGCTCCGACGTCACCCGGCACCGCGTCGGTGACCGGGTCGGTGTAGGCTGCATGGTCAACTCCTGCCGGGGGTGCGTCAACTGCCGCAACGGCGACGAGCAGTACTGCCGCAACGGCATGGTGGGCACCTACGGCGCTCCCGACCGGGACGGCACCACCACCCAGGGCGGCTACGCCAGCCACGTCGTCGTCGACGCCGACTTCGTCCTGTCGGTGCCCGCCGGGATCGACTCCGCGGCCGCCGCGCCGCTGCTGTGCGCGGGCATCACCACATACTCGCCCTTGCGCCACTGGGGTGCCGGGCCCGGCAGGACGGTCGCAGTCGTCGGTCTCGGCGGGTTGGGACACATGGCGGTCAAGCTCGCCCACGCCATGGGTGCCGAGGTGACCGTCCTGTCCCAGTCGCTGAAGAAGCAGGAGGACGGGCTCCGGCTGGGCGCCGACCACTACCACGCGACCAGTGACCCGCAGACGTTCGACGAACTCGCTGGCCGGTTCGACCTCATCATCAACACGGTGAGCGCCAGCATCGACGTCGACGCCTACCTCGGCCTGCTGGCGGTCGACGGCACCCTGGTCAATGTCGGCGCCCCCGCCGAGCCGCTGAGCCTCAACGCCTTCTCCCTCATCGGCGCCCGACGCTCGTACGCCGGCTCGATGATCGGCGGCATCCGCGAAACCCAGGAGATGCTCGACTTCTGCGGTGAGCACCAGATCGGCGCCGACATCGAACTCATCCCCGCCAACAAGATCAACGAGGCGTACGACCGGGTCCTCGCCTCCGACGTTCGCTACCGGTTCGTCATCGACACCGCCACGCTCGGCTGACCCGGCACCGCTGACCAGACCCGCCCGGCCACCCTCCGCGGCCGGGCGGGTCACCGCCGCCGGTTCACCCGCGGGCGGCGGCGGTTGACCGGGCAGGGATGCCGCGACGCCGCCCCGATCCCCGGTTGAGGTCTCCCGCAGCGCCGGGCCGCGCCTGATCTACAGTCGGGACGCACGAACGGTCGAGGCACACATCGACTCATCCCCACCGTGGGCACCGCTTGGTGTCCACAGCGCGGTCGGTGTCCGCGGCCACCGGCCCGACCCGGAAGGAGCGCCGACGGTGCGGCGATCCCCCACCCCTGCCCTGGCCGGTCAGGACCCACGACGGTTACGCGCCGCACGGACCGGGGTGGCGGTGGTGTTCGGCCTCAACGGGCTGGCCGTCGCCACCTGGTTCGCCCGGATCCCGACCGCCCGCGACGACTTGTCGATAAGCGCCGGACGGCTCGGTCTGGTGCTGCTCGCCATGTCGGCCGGCGCCGTCCTGGCGATGTCGACCGCGGGCGCCGCCGTGCACCGCCTCGGCCCGGCCCGGGTGGTGGTCGGCTCGACGGCGCTGGTGGCCGCCGGGCTCACCGTCACCGGACTGGGCGTCGGTGCCTGGGCGTCGATCCCGGTGACAGCGGCCGGGCTGTTCGCCCTCGGCTACGGCTCCGGCAGCTGTGACGTGGCGATGAACGTCGAGGCGGCCGCCGTCGAGCGCAAGCTCGCCCGTACCGTGATGCCACGATTCCACGCGGCCTGGAGCCTGGGTACGGTCGCGGGCGGCGGACTCGGCGCGGCCAGCGCGCACGCCGGAATGTCGATCGCGGCGCACCTGCCGGTCATCGCTGTGGTGGTGCTCATCGGCACGGTGCTCGGCGCGCGCGCGTTCCTACCCACGCCGGCCGACGCCACCCCGGCCGGCCGCACCCCGGCCGACGCCACCCACGGCGACGCGGGCGGCGGCAGCGGCGTCCTCGCCGCCTGGCGCGAACCACGGACCCTGCTGGTCGGCCTGTTCGTGCTGGTGATGGCCTTCACCGAAGGCACCGCCAACGACTGGATCGGTGTCGCCTTCGTCGACGGATACGGGTTCAGCGAGGCGGCCGGCGCCGCCGTCTTCGGGCTGTTCGTCGGCGCGATGACGCTCGGCCGGCTGTTCGGCACCGTCGCGCTGGACCGGTGGGGCCGGGTGCCGGTGCTCACCGCCACGATCGGGCTGGCCGTCGGCGGCGTGCTGCTCGCCGTGCTCGCCGGCTCCGGTTTGCTGGGCCTGATCGGCGTCGCCCTGTGGGGAGTCGGCGCGTCGCTGGGCTTCCCGGTCGGGATGAGCGCGGCCGCCGACGACGAGGATCGGGCCGCGGCCCGGGTCAGCGTCGTCGCGATGATCGGCTACACCGCGTTCCTCGCCGGCCCGCCGCTGGTCGGACTGCTCGGCGACCGGTTCGGCACCCTGCGGGCGCTGCTGATCGTCCCGGTCCTGCTGCTCGCCGCGCTGCTCCTGGTGCCGGCCATCCGCCGGCCGGCGCCCGATGACGGTCCGTGACCCCGCGCTCAGTCGAGCCCGGACAGGCCGAGCAGGTCCCGCAGCGCCGCCGCGCCGGGCGGGGTGAGCCGTACCGCCCGACCGGACCCGATCCGCGTCACCCAGCCCTGCTCGAAGAACCTGGCGCACAGCCCGGCCCCGGCCGACCCGGCGAGGTGCTGCCGACGCTCGGTCCAGTCGAGGCACCCCCGCGCCAGCGGTCGCCGGCCGGACCGCAGCTCCTCCGCCCGCACCCCGAGCGTGTCGGTCAACCAGGCCAGCCCGGCCGGCGTCAGCGCGAAGCCGCCACTCTGATCCAGCAGACCCGCTCTCGTCATCGCATCGGTCACCCCGACCCCGAGCCGCCCGGCGAGGTGGTCGTAGCAGGTCCGACCGCGTCGCAGGGCCGCGTCGACCGTCGCCGCCCGCAACCCCACCGGCGGGGCGGCGCGGTCCTCGACGCGGCCCGCCAGGGTTTCGATCAGATCCGCCACTGAGGAGTCCGCGAGCTGGACGTACCGGTGCCGCCCCTGGCGCCGTTCGACGAGCAGCCCGCCGTCGATCAGGCGATGCAGGTGCGCGGTCGCGGTGGAGGGGGCGACCCGCGCGTGGGTCGCCAGCTCGCCCGCCGTCCACGCGCGCCCGTCGAGCAGCGCGAGACACATGGTGGCCCGGGTGGTATCGGCCAGCAGAGCCGCGAGCGACGCCAGGTTCGAGGCGGGGGTCACCGGCCCACCCTACGGGCCGCACACTTCGGTCCGGACCGAACGTTCCCGGCCGTAGCGTCGCCGCATGCAGCAGGTAACCGATCCCGACACCGCCATGGCGGTGCTGACCGACCCCGCCTTCGTGGTGCCGCCCGTCCCGCCCGGGACGGCGGGTGTCGCCTGGCTCCGCGCCACGGTCGGCCGGTTCAGCACCGGCGCGGCCCACCAGCGCCGCCGCGCGTTGTCCGTCGCCGTCCTGGACGCGATCCCGCCTGCGGCGCTGCGGGCCCACGACCCGGCGCATCCGGTGGCCATCCTCGCCCGCGAGATGGGCGTCGAGGGCCGGGTGGTCGACCTGGTCCGGGACATCGCCCAGGCGTATCAACCGGGCACGGGTGACGAATCCCGCGCGGACGTGGCGGTCGACCGGCTGGTGGCGATGCTCGGTGGCGCCTTCGACGAGCCAACCGCGGCCCGGATCGGCGTGCTGGTGCAGGCGTGCGACGCCACCGTCACCCTCACCGAACGAGCCCGGCACCGCCCCGTCGAGGACGTGCTGCGCGACGACCCACCGGTCCCGGCGACGAAACGACAGGCGCTCGTCGCCACCACCGTCGGCGGCGTCGCCGTCGCGGCCGGCGAGGTGGTGCGGGTGCGCCTCGCCGGGGACCTGGCGTTCGGCGCCGGTGCCCGCCGCTGCCCCGGCCGCGCGCACGCCCTCGCGCTCGTCGAGGCGGGCCTCGGATGACGGACTTCGCTGCCCTGCACCGCGCCGGTTCCCCGCTCGTCCTGCCAAACGCGTGGGACGTCGCCTCCGCCCGTACGCTGGTCGAGGCCGGCTTCGGCGCCATCGGCACCACAAGTCTCGGCGTCGCGGCGGCGGCCGGACGGCCCGACGGCGCGGGTGCCGCGGACCCGGAGACCCTGCGCCTCACCCGCCGGCTGGCCACCCTCCCGGCGCACCTGACCGTCGACATCGAGACCGGATCGGTCGAGACCGCGGTGGCCGTCGCGGAGGCCGGCGCCGCCGGCGTCAACCTGGAGGACGCGATGCGCCCGGACGCCGAGCACGCGTCGCTCATCCGGTCGGTGAAACGGGAGGTGCCCGGGCTGTTCGTCAACGCCCGGACCGACACCCACTGGCAGCGCCCGGGTGACCTGGCCGAGACCCGGCGCCGGGTACGGCGCTACGCCGACGCGGGCGCCGACGGGGTGTTCGTACCGGGCCTCGCCGAGCCGGCCGACATCGCCGCCGTCGTGGCGGCGGTCGACCTGCCGGTCAACGTTCTGTTCCTGCCCGGGCGGCACACCGTCGCCGCCCTGGCCGACCTCGGGGTGCGCCGGATCAGCACCGGTTCGCTGTTGTTCCGCGCGGCCCTGGCCGCGCTTGTGGACACGGCGGGCGCGGTCCGGGACGGCCACCCGGTGCGGCCTGACCTGCCGTCCTATGGGCAGGTCAACGCCTTGTCGTCCGGGTGATGCCGCGGGCAGCACCGTCCGCGGGGCAGTACCGTCCGCCGCTCGGTGGTGCGGTGGGCGCGGTACGCCGTGTCACCGCCCGCACGGCATCCTAGGAGGCTGGGTTTTCAACGGTTGCGTGAGGGCTGATGTGACGGTGCTGGGGAGGTGCCGCACGGATCTCGTGCGGACGGCCCCGTCTGGCGGGGCACCGCCCTAGCGTCGCAGCCATGCGGAGCGTGGATGTCCTTGTCGTGGGGGCGGGTCTGGCTGGCCTGCACACCGCTCGCCTGCTCGCGGAACGAGGCCTCGACGTCCTGGTCACCGAGCGCCGGAGGGCGCTGGGGACGGGAATCCGCACCACGGGGATCTTCGTACGCCGTACCCTGGACGACTTCGACCTGCCGGACCATGTGCTCGGGCCAGGCATCCGGGACGTACTGCTGTACCCGCCGTCGCGGCGGGCACCGGTCCGGCTCACCAGCGACCGGGACGAGTACCGGGTGGCCGACATGGCGGCCGTCTACGCACACGCGCGCCGGGCGGCCGAGGCGGCCGGCGCGCGGGTCCGCCTGGGCGTGCGGTATGTCGGCGCGGCGGCGGGTGTGGCGCGGTTCGCGGGCGCGGAACCGGTGCCGGCCCGGTTCATCGTCGGCGCCGACGGCGCCCGTTCCCGGGTGGCCCGCGACCTCGGCCTCGACGTCAACCGCCGTTTCCTCGTCGGCGCCGAACTCGTTTACCCGATCACCTCGGACAGCACCCCGGCGTTCCACTGTGTCCTGGATCCCCGGGTCGCCCCCGGCTACCTCGGCTGGGTCGTCGACGACGGCCGGCACGCGCACGTCGGAGTCGCCGGATATCCGGAGGTGATGCGCTCGGGGGTACGGCACCTGCTGGACACGTTCGCCACGGACGCCCCCGGTCGACCGGCGCCGGCCGGTCCGATCGCCCGCCGGGGTGGTCCGATCCCGGTCGGCGGCGTCCTGCGGCGCCTGGCGTGCCCCGGCGGACTGCTCGTCGGCGACGCGGCCGGCGCCGTGTCGCCACTGACCGCCGGTGGGCTGGACCCCTGCCTGCGCATGTCCGAGCTGGCCGCAGCCGTCGCCGACGGTTACCTGCGGACCGGGGACGAGAAGGTGCTGCGAAGGTACGACGGGAACGCCGTGCGGGCCCGGTTCCGCGGTCGGCTGCTGCTGCGTCGGGTATTCGCCGGCATCCGCTCCCCCGCTGCCGCGGAGGCGGCGGTGACCGCGTTACGCGGTCGCGCCGGGCGCACCCTGGCGGCGCGGATCCTGTTCGGCGACGGCTCGTTCCCCGACATCGTCGACACGGACATCGCCGTGGCCGCCTGGATCTGAGGGCGCCGATACCGGTCGTCGACAACGGTCACACCCGGGGGATCGCCCGCTCGTTGTCCCATCGAGTGGGACGGCACCCGTGGGAGCGCTTCCATAGTCCGGGACATCAGTGGATGCACACCCGCCCGAGCCGGGACATTGACATCCACAGCGATTGGAGTCGATATGCCGACTGGCCGTACGGGTGCGTTGACAGTCCTCGCCGGACTCGTGGTGGCGGCCGGAGCGTTCGCGCCCCCCGCCATCCCGGCGCGCTCCGCGCCGAGCACCACCGCCGCGCCGGCCGGCAGCGCAGCGCCACACGGAAGCACCGACCCGGGATCCGTTGCCGCCGTGCCGCTGGACCGGTTGGCCGTCAGCACCACCCAGGTCGCCTCGGGCCTGCGCCGACCCACCGCCATCCACGCACCGGACGACGGCAGCGACCGGCTGTTCGTCACCGAGAAGGCCGGCACCGTGCGGGTCTACCACGAGGCCACGGGAATTTCGGCCACCCCGTTGCTGGACATCACGGACCGGGTCTCCACGGCGGGCAACGAACGTGGCCTGCTCGGCATCGTCACCTCACCGGACTTCACCACCAGCCGGGCCATCTACCTCGCCTACACGGCGCTGCCGGACGGAGCGGTCACCCTCTCCCGGTTTGTCCTCGACAGCGCCGGCCAGGACCCCGTCCCGGCGGCCCGGGAGGAGATCCTGCTCAGCCAGCCACACGCGGAGTTCGGCAACCACAACGGGGGGCAACTCGCCTTCGGACCCGACGGCCACCTCTACTGGAGCATCGGCGACGGCGGCGGCGCCGACGACACGCTCGACACCGGGCAGAACCTGGGCACCCTGCTCGGCAAGATCCTCCGCCTGGACGTCTCCCGGGGCTGCGACGGCCGGCCGTACTGCGTTCCGGCGGACAACCCGTTCGTGGGCACCGCCGGCGCGCGGGCCGAGATCTGGGCGTACGGGCTGCGCAACCCCTGGCGGTTCTCGTTCGACCCGGCCGACGGTTCGCTGTGGATCGCCGACGTCGGTCAGGGCACCTACGAGGAGGTCGACCACCTCACCACCAACCAGCGGGGAGCCAATCTGGGCTGGTCCTGCCGGGAAGGGCCGCAGGTGTTCAACCCCGAGCGGTGCGTGGCCGGCGCCCGTTACGTCGAGCCGGTGTACCACTACCAGACCTCTGTGGACGGCTGTGCCATCATCGGCGGTCACGTCTACCGCGGGACCCGGTACGCCGACATCGCGGCCGGCACCTACCTGGCGACCGACTACTGCTCGGGTACCGCGTTCGTGATCCGCCCGGACGGCGCCGGCGGTTACACCACCCGCAAGCTCGGCGAACTGACAATCCAGCCGACCAGCCTGGGCCTCTCCGCCGACGGTGAGATCTACCTGGTCAACGACCTGCCCGGGCAGCTGCACCGGGTGTCGTTCGCGGCCACCCAGCCGCCGGCGACCTGCACGGTCGACTACCGGGTGGACAGCCAGTGGGGCACCGGGTTCACGGTCACCGTGACGATGACCAACACCGGCACCGCCGCCGTCGACGGCTGGACGCTCGGGTGGACGTACGCCGGGAACCAGCGGGTGACCAGCGGGTGGAACGCCGAGGTCAACCAGCAGGGTGCCGACGTGACCGCCCGCAACGCCTCGTGGAACCCGACCATCGCCCCGGGCGCGACGGTAAGCTTCGGGCTCCTCGGCAGCTACTCGGGGACGAATCCGCCGCCGACCTCGTTCACCCTCAATGGTGCTCCCTGCGCCTGAACCGCGGCTCGGCTCCGTCGCCGCGTTGCGGCACGTTCGCCATCACCCGGCACGTTCGCCATCACCCGGCCCGTTCACCCACACCTGAGCACCCGCTACTCCGGGCGTGGCGGAGCGACCGCCCGCCGGGAGCGGCGTTCGGGCGGCGGCGGGTGCGCCAGCACCCGCAGCGGTGCCATCAACCGGTGGAGCGGGCCGGGGCGGGGCACCGCGCCGACCCGCTGCCGCAGTAGTGCGACACCGTCCCCGTCGAGGTCGGCGAACGCCGCCGACCGGCCTGCCATGCCGAGCACCAGGGCGTCGGCCCGCCCGGCCACAAGGGCACCGCGTCCGTACGCCCAACCCGTGTCGGTGGCCCGCAACCGCAGACCGGCCAGCCGCCCGCCCATCGCGAAGCCCGGCGACGGCGCGACCGCGAGGTGGTGGAACGCCACCCGCAGCCGCTCCTCAGGAGTGTCGCGGGGGATGCCGAGCGGAACCCGGATGTCCAGGTCGTGCAGCAGCAGATCGGTGAGCACGGGGTCGTACCCCGATCGCGGGATCGTCGTCCGGGCGGCGGCCTGCCGGCGCAGTCGTGCGATGATCTCGTCGCTGCCGATCCGGGCCGCCCGGCGGGTCAGCGCCACGTTGAAGCGGTCGAAGTCCGCCCCGGTGGCGACGATCGCGAAGAGGATCTTGGCTTGGCCGTAACGCAGGTAGGTCACGAGGTGGGCGGCCACGTCGTGCACCGTCCATCCCGCGCACAGGCTCCGCTGGCGCAGTTGCTCCTCGGTCAACCCGGCCAACAGGTCCGCCATCCGTCGCCGCTCGTCGACAACCATGTCGTACACCAGCACCCGACCGACCATATCGACGGCTCGGGCCACCCTCCCACTTCCAGGGTGCGCTGCGCTCCGGCCCGCCCCGGGCGGACTGGGCGGACCGGAGCGGCCAGCGGATCAGCTATTCGCAGGCGTTCTTCAGCTTGATACCCGCGTTGCCGAGCGCCTGCGCGTCGGGCATCTGCCCGGCGGACGCCTTCTTGCCGAGATCCTCCATCGCCGCGGCGATGTCGTTCGCCGCGTCCTCGACGTCACCACCGGCGTCCTTGCCGTAGCCGCGGATCTTCTCCGCGCCGTCGGAGTACGTCTTGGACAGCGCAGCCGGATCGCTGGTCTGCTGCATCCCGGTCGACGTGATGTTTGTCATTTCCTGCTGGATGCTGTCGCAGGCCGCCTTGGTGTCACCGCCGCCGCAAGCGGTGCCGACGACGGCCACCGCCGCCGCGAGCGTGACGGTGGACAGGAGACGAGTGATCGTGCGTGGCACGGAGGTACCGACCTTCCACTGGGATCAGGAGAACGGAATCGCCGGCACGCTATCAGGATCCCGCCGGGTCGCGTGGCCCCCGCCAGGCGCCCTGGTCCCGCCGGCGGGACGAGACGACCGGGAGTCGCTACGGCAGCCGGCGCCGGCCGGCGAAGCCGAGATCGACGCGGTGGTACCAGCCCAGTTCGACCTCGCCCTCCAACCAGCACAGCAGCACCGGCACGCCATCCAGATCGGACGGAAAGTCCACCAACAGGGGCGCGAGGCTCTTGAGGTCCGCCCCGGTCCGCTGCACCTCGCTCATCAGCTCGTCCAGCCGGGCGGCGGCGGCCTTCCACTCCGGCAGCCCGCCGAGCGGGGTCGGCGTCCCGCCGGGCGCCATCGCGGCGGCGAGTTCGGCCGCGTCGGCACGCATCACAACCAGCTCGTCGAGCACCGGCCGCAGCCTCGCCAGCTCAGCCCGCGCCTGCGTCACGGTGAACAGTCCCATGCCACAAGCCTGACATCCGGCCGTCGGCGCGGTCGGCCGAGGGCCGCTCCAACCTCGCCGTCGCCACCCGCCTGCGCCTCGCCGCGACTGCCGGCAGGCCATGCCGTCACGGTTGCCCCCGGAGAACACGCTCCCGGCGGGATCTGCCGCGCAGGACGTGGGCAATCGCGAGGCCGACGACCACCGTCAACAGCATCAGCAGCGGCCCGGCGGCTTCCGACAGTCGCACCCAGAGCGGCGACTGGTTCGGCGCCTCCGCCCCGGAGAGGCCGAGGTGCTGGTCGCGGACCAGACCGGTGGCGGCCGCCAGCCACCAGAGCGGGGCCTGCCCACGCGGCGCGGCCTGCGGACTGAACCCCACCAGCACGAACCCGATCACCGCCGCGTGCAGCGCGAGGAGTCCACCCAGCACGGCCGTCGCGGTCCCGGACGCCCGCGGCAGCCGTGCCGCGGCGAGCATGGTGAGGACGAGCACGCCGGCGCCGGCCAGGAAGCCGACCACGGACTCGACCAACCGGCCCGACGCGGCGCCGACCAGCACCACCACCAGCCCCGCCGCCGGCAGCACCACGGCGAGCAGCCGTGGCGGGGAGGTCCGGACCCGACCCAGCCGCACCCCGACCAGCGCGCCGATCCCGACCAACACCAGCTGGATCGAGATGGCGACCAGCGCCTCCTCGATTCTCGTCGACGACATCCCCGTCCGTCCTCTCCCGTCGCACCGGTCGCCGCGACGCCGTCGCACCGGTCACCGCGGCCTTCGGCGAGCGCCTCGCGCCACCTGCCGTACTCCACGGGCCGTCGCACCGGCCGCGCGTCCCGGCAGTATGCGGCAGCGACAACGGACTGTCGATCACACCGTGGTCAGCATCGCGGCCGGGGGCACGGCCAGGCCCGACCCGAAGACGTTGTCCGGGTCGTACGTCGACTTGACCCGGCGCAGCGCCGCCCAGTTCGCGGTGGTGAACGCCGACTCGGTCCGGGACGCGTCGACCAGGAAGTTGAGGAAACCGCTGCCCCGGCCGTGACGGCGCAGGGCGGCCGCCGTCTGGGTCGACGGCACGGTGTCGAGGACGACCGACAGCGGCAGGTCCCGGTGGGCCGCGGCACCGGAGCCGGCCGCGATCCGGCCGCCCCAGTGGCGGATCTCGACGCCTGCGTCCGCCTCGGCGACCAGGCCGGCGACGAGGTCGTCGTCGAGCGTGCCGACCTGGTCGAAGGTACGGGCGAAGGTGCCGCCCATCGCCGCCTGCGCGTAGGGCACCACCCGCATGCCGTTCTCACGGACGGGCCCGGCGACTGTCCACAGCGGCTCCAGTAGGGCCCGTCCCCGGTCCGGGTCCCCGGCGTACATGGCCTTGACGACGAGCGTCCCGTCGCGGGTGAGCAGCACCGCCGTGCTCAACGCGTCCGGCACCCGTTCGATCCACCGCCGGTAGTACGCAAGCGTCTCGGCGGCCCGTTCCCGGCCGAAGGTGACCGCGCCGGCGTACACCCGGTCGACCGGGTAGAGCCGGAACTCGAGCGCGGTCACCACGCCGAACGAGCCGCCACCGCCACACAGCGCCCAGAACAGGTCGGGGTGGTGGTCGGCGTCGACTGTCGTCGCCGTGCCGTCGGCCAGGACGACCCGGGCGCGCAGCACGCTGTCGGCCGCCAGGCCGTGTTCGCGGGCCAGCCAGCCCAGGCCGCCGCCCAGGGTGTAACCGGTGACGCCGACGTCCGGCGACGAGCCGGACAGCGCCGCGAGGCCGAACTGCTCGGCCGCCCGCAGCACGTCGCCCCAGCGCGCCCCGGGACCGACCCGGGCGATCCGCCGATCCGGGTCGATCAACACCGACGCCATCGCCCCGGTGTTCACCAGCAGCGCGCCGTCATGGGCGACGTGCGTGCCGTGCCCGGTGGCCTGCACGGCCAGCGGTACGGCGTGGCGGCGGGCGGCCAGCACGGCCCGCCGGACGTCGGTCGCGCCGGTGGCTCGGACCACCGCCGCCGGGTGCGGGTCGAGCGTCGGATCGAGAGGTTGGCGGTACGCGTCATAGCCCTCGTCGCCGGGCAGGAAAACGGAACCGGCGAGCCGTGACCGCCCGACCCGCAGGGTGTGGTGAAGGTTCATGTCGATCCAGACCGGTCGGGTCCGCGTGATTCATCGGCACGGCAGCGATGAGTTTCGCGCCGCCGACCGGTCCTGTTCAGGTGGCGCCCGATGAGACGACCGTCGTCCTCCCCGCGACGGTGACCCGCGCGGACATTCCGGACCTGTGCGCCCGCGCCGCCGATCTGCTGCGCGACGCCGGCCGTGGCACCGTGCTCTGCGAGGTGTCCGGGGTGGCCCGGCCGGACGTGGTCACGGTCGAGGCGCTGGCCCGGCTGCGGCTGACCGCACGACGGTACGGCCGGCGGTTGCTCGTGTGCGGGGCCGGACCGGACCTGCTGCGGATCATCGCCCTGCTGGGCCTGGCCGACGCCTTACCGGAGCGGTCAGTCCAGCCGGGCGGGCAGCCCGAACAGCGGGAACAACCGGGCGGTGTCGAGGAAGTTGTTCACCATCGCGATCCGTCCAGCGGATAGCTCCAGCACGATCAGGGCCCACGCGTCGTGTCCCGAGCCGGTCGGGCTCGGCCGGTACTGCCCGAATGCCGGCATGCCGTTGGCCACCACCGGGACCAGGCGGGAGCCCCGGCAGCCCGCGCCCGTGCCGCTCATCCAGGCGTGGATGTCGGCCGGGCCGCGCAGCCACAACGGCAGCGGCGGCATCGCCAGCGTCGCGTCGTCGTGCAGCAACGTCGTGAGCGCCCCGAGGTCGTACGCCTCGAAGGCCCGCACGTAGCGAGCGAGCAGTTCCTTCTGTTCGTCGTCCAGCGGCTTGTGCACGTCGGCGCGGAGGTCGGCGGCGGCGATCGTGGCCCGGGCCCGCTGCAGTGCGCTGTTGACGCTGGGGACGGTGGTGCCGAGCAGGTCGGCGACCTCCTGCGCGGACCAGGCCAGCACCTCGCGCAGGATGAGCACGGCCCGCTGGCGCGGCGGCAGGTGTTGCAGGGCGGCGACGAACGCCAACCGGACGGACTCGCGGCCCGCGACCACCTCGGCCGGGTCGGTCCGCTCCGGCAGCACCCGCCCGTCCGGCACCGGTCCGACCCAGATCTCGTCGGGACGCGGCTCGCCCGCGGCGGTGGCGTGGCCGGACCCGGCAGGCCCCAGATCCATCGGTCGGACGCGGCGTTGGGCGCTGCCGAGCATGTCCAGGCAGACGTTCGTCGCTATCCGGTAGAGCCAGGGTCGCAGCGCGGCCCGCTCGTCGAGCCGGTCGAAGCCGCGCCAGGCCCGGACGAAGGCGTCCTGCACGGCGTCCTCGGCCTCGAAGAAGGACCCCAGCATCCGGTAGCAGTAGCCGGTCAACTCGGACCGGTGGGTCTCCAGTTGACCCTCGATCGACGCGTCGGTCCCCACATCACGCACGCCCACAAACCTAACCGAAGGCGGTGACCCCGGCGCCAACCCGGTCGACGGCGCGAAGCTGCAGATCTGGGACTGCAACATCACCGCCGCCCAGCAGTGGACATTCGCCTCCGACGGCACCATCCGGGCGATGGGCAATCTGCATGGATCCCGCCTGGGCCGGCACCGCGAACGGCACCGAGGTCAACCTCGTCACCTGCAACGGCAATCCGGCGCAGCGCTTCACCCTCACCACCGCCGGTGACCTGGTGAACCTAAGCGCCAACCGGTGCGTCGACGTCCGGGACCGGGTGACCGGCAACGGCGGCAAGCTCCAGCTGTGGGACTGCACAGGCGCCGCCAACCAGAAATGGTCCCGCTACTGACCCCGGCGCGGCCACCGGAGCCGGCGGCGGTCACTCGACGGCTCCGGGCCACCGGCCGCGCCGTCGCCCCGGTTCCAGCACCGGATCGGCGCCGTCGCACACCGGACCGACCCCACGATCGACCACACCGACGGGGTACCGCCGACCGTCCAGGAGGGAGCGCTCCGACGGCCGCAGCACGCCCTCGCACCAGCGCACCGCGCCACTGACCACGAAATCCGATTGTCCCTCACTGTCCAGCATGAAGATCAACCCGGCGGCCTCCGGCAACGACGGCGGCACCACCATGTCCCGCGCCTCGTGCCGTCGGGCCAGCCGGACGACCAGGCCGCGATAGACATGGCGGAGTTTGAAGGCCGAGACCGGTCCGAACGCCACCTCGATCCTGGTGACGCACCGACGGCCGTCGACACCCAGGCCGGCCTCGCTGGTCAGCAGCAGGTGGCGCGCCACGACATCGTACGCGGCGATCGCGAACCGGCGATCGCTGCGCAGCACCTCCCGCCCGCCATCACGGGCATGGACCGCCACGACGCCGCCGGACACACTCTCCACCGGCTCGCCGGACGCACCACCACGCTCCGGTGGGCGCGCACCGCCGGATGTGGTCCGCACGAGAGGAGCGACCACGTCAACGGTCCCGGTCCAACCGGTCCAGGAACCGCCGGAAGTCGGCCGGCCGGATGGGATCGATCGCCCCACCGTGCCGGCTCCACCAGGTGGGTGCCGGCGGCACGTAGTCGTCCTCCAACCGGGTGAGGTCGAAGTCGTCACCCGGCCGGGGCAGCAGCATGACCAGGGGCTTGAGCCGCTCGCCGCCGGGACGGTCGCTGGCCTCGGCGAGCGCCTCGCGCCACCTGGCGTACTCCACGAGATCCAGCCGCCGACCGGCGTCGGCGATCCAGCCCCGCATGTCCTTCCACCGCAACCGATGGTCGCTGATCAGGTGGAAGCACCGTCCGTACGCGTCGGTCCGGCCGGAGATCTCGACGATGCCGGCCGCCACCCGGTCGACCGGGGTCAACGTCATGGCGTAGTCGGTGTCGGGTGCGCTGCCGAGAATGAGGCAGGCGGTCAGGATCCGGGTGAACTGGTCGACCGGGTTGGCGACCCCGGTGACCGTCTCCCAGGACACCTTCGCCATCCGGTAGATCGTGGTCGGCAGGCCGCGACCGGCCGCCTCGCGGACCAGGTTCTCGGCCACCCACTTGCTCTGGCCGTACCCGCTGGAATGGGTAGCGGGCGGTGTCTCCTGCACGCTGTCCTCGTCGACGGACGTGGTGTCGAGAGTGTCCAGGGTGAACACCGACATCGTCGACACGTGGTGCAGCGGAGTCGACGGCCCCGTACAGGCCAGCCGGATGATCTCCCGGGTGCCCTCGACGTTGACGGCCCGCATCGCGGCGTACGGGTAGACCGCGTTGACGTCGGCGCCGCAGTGGTAGATCGCCGCCACCGACTCGGCGAGTGCGTGCCAGCGATCCGCGGCCAGTCCCAGAGCGGGCCTGCCCAGGTCACCGACCACCACCTCCACCCGGTCGGGCACCGCCGGGTGGAACGCCTCCCACCGCCGCAGCGCGTCGTACAGCCGTCGCCGCGCGTCGTCCGAGGAGGAACCCCGCACCAGGCAGACCACCCGGTTGCTCGTCCGGTCGAGCAGCTCCCGCAGCAGGAACGCGCCGAGGAAACCGGTCGCGCCGGTCAGCAGCAGCGGCCCGGCCGGATCGGCGACCCGCGATCCGGCCGGCCGGATCGCCTCGTCGAGCACCGAGTCCTGGACCAGGGTGCGGGTCAGATCCTCGGTGTCGCCGCCCAGCAGGTGACGTGCGAGTCCGGCAATTGTGGTGTGCGCGACCGCGTCGGCCGGGGACATCGCCAGACCGAGTTCGGCGGTGGCCGCCGCCATCCGCAGCCGGCTCAGCGAGTCGGCCCCCAGCTCGCGCAGGTCGTCGTCCATACCGATGCGGTCCACCCCGAGGATCTGCTCCCAGATCTCGGCCAGCCGACGCTCCGTGGCATTGCGCGGGGCGACGTACGGGACGCTCGTGTCGGACGGGGTCTCCGGCGACGGCAACGCCAGACGATCTATCTTGCCCGCGGCGCCGCGCGGCAGGGCCTCCAGAACGACCAGGACGGCAGGCACCATGTACTCGGGCAGGCTCGCCCGCAGGTACCCCCGAAGCGCGGCCCCGGCGGGCCGATCCGGACCCGGGCAGCCAAGGTAGCCCACCAGCTGCGGGTCCCCGGCCCCGGAGGGGCGCGCGACGACGACCGCCTCCGCCACCTCGGGATGGCCGAGCAACCGGGCCTCGATCTCCGCCGGCTCGATCCGATACCCGTGGATCTTGACCTGGTCGTCGACCCGACCAAGAAACTCCAGCTCACCGCCCGCGCGGTGGCGGACCACGTCACCGGTGCGGTAGAGCCGCCCACCGGCCGGACCGAAGGGGTCGGGCACGAACCGTTCGGCCGTCAGGTCCGCCCGAGCCCGGTATCCGCGGGCGACACCCGCACCACCGATGTAGAGCTCGCCCCGGACACCGACCGGCACCGGTTGCAGGTGACGGTCCAACACGTACACCCGGGTGTTGGCGATCGGACGTCCGATGGCGACCGGCACCGGCTGCCGTGGATCGTCGGGCACCTCGTGGACGACGCAACCCACCACCGTCTCGGTGGGGCCGTACTCGTTGACCACCCGGATCCCCGGCGCGAGGTTGTGCCAGCCGAGCACGGTCTCCAGCGGAAGCTGCTCCCCGCCGACCACGAGCGTGCCCACCGAATCCACCACCGTGGGCGGCGGCATCAGGTCGTTGAGCACATCCAGGTGGCCGGGGGTCAGCTTGACCAGGTCGAGCGAACCGGCGCCGCGAAGCAGGTCCGCGACCGCCTGGATCTCACCACCCACCGGCAACAGCCGCACCGGACGGCCGGCGACCAGCGGCACGAGCAGGTTCGTCACGGTGAGGTCGAACGCGATCGACCCGAGCAGCGGCGCGCCGGTGCCGCCCGGACGGGTGTACGCGCCGACCGCCCAGCGCAGGTAGTTCACCAGCCCCCGGTGGGTGATCATGACGCCCTTGGGTCGCCCGGTCGACCCGGACGTGTAGATCCCGTACACCAGGTTGTCGGGGTGCACCCGACGCGGAACCGGGCCGTCGGGCTGGCCGTTGATCGCCGGCCAGTCACCGTCCAGGTAGATGACCTCGATCGGCACCGGGGGCAGTCGGCCGTCGAGGCCGTCCTGGGTGAGCACGACGGTGGCACCCGCGTCCCGCATCGCGTACGCCAATCGCTCGGCCGGATGCGACGGGTCGAGGGGCAGGTACGCGCCGCCGGCCTTGACCACCCCGAGCAGGCCGACGAGCAGTTCCGGACCGGGTTCGAGGTGGAGGCCGACGAAATCGTCCGGCCCCACGCCGCAGGTACGCAGGTAGTGGGCGAGCTGGTTGGCGCGCCGGTCGAGGTCGCGGAAGGTCAGCTCACCGCCGTCCGCGAGCAGCACGGCCACCGCGTCCGGGGTGGCCGCGACCTGCCGCTCGAAGACGCCGGGCAGGTCGGCGGGCGGCATGTCGACGGCGGTGTCGTTCCAGTCCGCCACCAGGCGGCGACGCTCGTCGGCGGGCAGGTAGGTGGCCAGCGCGTCCCCGTCCGCATCCGCCGCCATGTCGACCAGGACCAGCCGGTACATGGCGGCGAGCCGCTCGCCGTTGGCCCGGCTGAGCGTCGCGGGATGCATCCGCAGACTGATCAGGCCCTGCCGGAAGACGGTCGTGGCGAGCTGGAACTCGATCTGCGAGTCGTCGATGCTGGCGGCGAAGTCCACCAGCTCGGTGTCGACGGTGCGAAAATCCAGGTAGTTGAACATGACGTCGACGAGCCGGCGACCGGGCGACAACTCCCGCTGCAGGGCCGCCATCGGGTACCGGCGGTGCGGCCACAACTCGATCTCCTGGGCGAACACCTCCTTAACGAGCTGACGCCAGGTCGGGGCGGTGAGGCTGAACGGGAAGGGCACCGTGTTGAGGAACAACCCGTACAGCCGGTCGGCGCCGGCCACCTCCGGCCGGGTGTCGCACACCAGCCCGTCGAAGAACCGCGGCTCGTCGGTCAGCATGCTCAACACCTTCAGGTGCGCGGCGTGCAGGACCGCCTTGAGCGGCACCTCCGCCGTCCGGGCCAGCTCCCGCAACCCGTCCTCGAGGTCGGCGAACATCACCTCGACCCGGATCGGGTCCCGGCGACCCGCCGCGGAGCCCCAACCGGACGGCAACGCGAAGGGGGTGGACCCGGACACCACGCGGTGCCAGTACCCGCGGGTCTCCGGCGACTCGATCGCGCCCTGCTCGGCGGCGATGAAGTCGGCGAAGCGGACCCCGAGCCGCGCGGCCGGCTGCACCGGCAGACCGTCACGAAGCTGCCGGTAGTAGGTGAGCAGCTCCATCAGCAGCATGTGGTAACTCCACCCCTCCATGATGGGGTGGCATTCCGTGATGATGAGCGACCAGTGGGTGTCGGACCGGAGGACGACGTGCAGCCGCAGCAGCGACGGCACGGCGAGGTCGAACAGGCGGGCCCGCTCGGCCGCCATCCGGCGCCGCACCACCTCGTCCTGATCGGCCGCCGGCAGGTGGCGTACGTCCTCGACGCTTGTGGGCAGGTGCGCGGTGCGGTGGATCAGCTGCACCGGCTGGGAGAGGCCCGTCATGTCGAAACCGGTCCGCAGCACCTCCTGACGCTCGACCAACAGCGCCACGGCCGCCTCGAACGCGGGCGCCACGAAAGGCGCGTCGTCGCGCATCTGGTAGGTGGTCGCGTTGTGGTAGTAGTTGACCTCGCCACCGCTGAGCATCTCGACGACCATGCCGGCCTGCAACATGGAGACCGGGAACGCGTCCTCCACGCCGTCGGGCAGCCGGGCCCGGTCCCGGGCGGAGATGAGCGCGAACGGCCGCACCCCCGGCGCCGCGCCGGTGACGGGGGCCCGCTGCCCGGCCAGCTCGGCGAGCTTCGCCACGGTCGGCTGGGCGAAGACGTCGTCGACCGCGAGGTCGAAGCCGGCATCCCGGAGATCACCGACGAGCGCCACCGCGCTGAGCGAATCGCCGCCGAGGTCGAAGAAGTCGTCGTCGACGCCGACCGTGGGGATGTTCAACGTGCGGCGCAGGACCGCGGCGATCTGCTCCTCGGCGGGGGTCCGCGGCGCGACCAGCTCGGCGGTGGCGGCGGTGGCGGTGCGGTCCGGATCGGGCAGCGCCGCGAGGTCGGTCTTCCCGTTGCTGGTCAGTGGCAGCTCGGTAAGCGCGACCACGTAGCCGGGCACCATGTAGTCCGGCAGCGCCTCGGCGACGAACGACCGCACGCCGTCGGCCGGCAGCGCGTCCGGGTTGGTGGTGACGACGTACGCGACGAGGGCCCGCACCCCGCCGCTCGTCGCCCGCAGCGTGACGACGGCCTCCCGGATGCCCGGATGGCGGCGCAACACCGCCACCACCTCGCCGGCCTCGACCCGGTGGCCGCGAACCTTGATCTGGTCGTCGGTGCGGCCGAGGAACTCGATGTCGCCGCCGGTCAGCACCCGGGCCCGGTCGCCGGTGCGGTAGAGCCGCCCGCCCGGCGCGCCGTACGGGTCGGGAACGAACCGCTCGGCGGTGACCCCTTCGGCATGTCCGTCCTGGACATCGCCCTCGGTGCGAGGGTGGCCCGGATCGCCGAGGAGCGCGGGCTCGGCCTGCGCATCCCCCGCTAGTGCCGTGACCACCAACGTTCATGGTGTTGGGTGACACGCCGTATGGCCTGTCGGCCGGGCGGCGTGGTGGCGGTCAGGCTGTGGCGGTGGCA
>NZ_JBHTDD010000010.1:213009-214045 GCF_042666615.1 Plantactinospora sp. GCM10030261 | reverse complement strand
CGGAGGGGCGGGGAGGGGGGAGGGGGCGGGGCGGGTTTCCGGCCCAGCCCTCGTCCGCGACAGTGCCGACCCCCTCAGTCGTACTCCGGCTGGTCCTCATCGCGGGGCCGCGTCCGGATACGGATCGAGGCCCACCCGGACGGGATGGGCCTCGATCGTCAGACGACAACGCGGTAAGCGCCGAATCGTCAGCGCCGGAACAGGATGTCCCGGACCTCCTTGAGCGCGGCGTCCACCTCCGCCTCGAAGTAGCCCCCAGGCACCAAGCCGAAGCGCGGCGCGTCAAGATCACCCGGAGTGACCGGAAGCGGTCCCCGACCAGCCATGCTCTGAAGGATCTCATCGAACATGCGATCCACTTGGCCCGGGTCGTACCCGCTGCCGAAGCGCCGGACCTGGAAGGTCCGCCGGATCTGATCCACCCGGTGCATGTCACTGCCCGGAGGGCCGACGGGAACCCCGGGACTGCCGCCCGGTTGCCCGCCGGGACCACTCATCGACGGCCCGCCGGGCGCCGGCATCGGCGGCGGGCCGGGCACGGGTGGCGGCCCGGACGGGCTGGGACCGCGGCCGCGCGGCTCCCGATCCGGTAGCCGGATCTCGGCCGTCATGTCCATCTTGCCGTGCCGGCCCGGCTCGAACCCGTTGAACCGGTCGTCCGGGTCGTAACCGTCAGGCGTCCGGGGACCGGGGCCAGCGCCGGGCGGCGTGCCGGGACCACCGGGGGCCCTGCTCGGCAGGCCCGGGCGGGCCGAGGCGCGTCCGGTGGGGCCGCCAGGGCCATCGAAGGCACCCCGCGGGGGTTCGCCGTAGGCGCCGGTCGGCTCGTCGAATCTCTGGTACGGATCAGTGGGTCCGGCCTGGGCCGGCATCGGGCGAGGCGGCATCGGCGGCGGCCCAGGCGGCCCGCCCCGGTCGTCCCGCGGTCCCGACCCGAATCGGTCCGGGGGACCCATCCGGTCCGGGGGACCCATCCGGTCCGGGGGACCCATCCGGTCCGGGGGACCCATCCGATCCGGGGGACCCATCCGATCCG